>JBCCEO010000685.1:0-4643 GCA_039030255.1 Planctomycetota bacterium
CCCATTTCTGTCGAAGCCGAAGGGCCTGCAGTCAACGCAGAGTCGGCACCTCTGGGACTGACAGTACGTTACAAGTTTCCGAAGACCGAGAATCACGGTGCATTGAACTTTACTTGGTACGACAGCAAGATGATTCCGAAGAAGATCAACGGCGTTCGGGTCCGACCTAATGGTGTGATGTTTGTTGGGACGGAAGGCATGATGTTTGCCGACTACGGTTCCTACAAGCTCTATCCAGATGAAGACTTCAAAGATTTTAGCCCTCCTGAGAAGTCCATTCCTGCTTCCATTGGGCACCATCGTGAATGGTTGAAGGCTTGCCGCGAGGGTTCATCTACAACTTGCAATTTCGATTATTCGGGGGCGTTGACTGAAACAGTCCTGCTCGGAAATATTGCTTATCGCAGTGAGACGAAATTCGACTGGAATGCAGAAAAGTTGCAAGCAAGCAACGAGAAGGCACAGTCGCTTGTGAGCAAAGAGTATCGTGAGGGTTGGGAGGTTGAGGCCTAAGGTCAATCTTCAGAGGGTTAGTTCCAAAACCCATTTTGGCTGGTAGATGCTTGCGCGGAAGAATTAATAGAAGACCTTATCCGGACGGGCTGCAATTGCAGCCCGTTCTTCGTCTTTCAAGGATTGTTTCACTGTGTCGTCAAGCGAAATTAAAGAATGCAACGTGGTGAGCAACGCTCCAGATCTATTGCTTTTGTTCCTCGGCCGGTTTGGTGGCGCGGTAAGGTCCGAAGAACTCGCGGGCAGCAGGGTGCCAAGCTAAGCCTTGCCAGTGAGCAGCCCGTTCTGCCGATACGATTCCTGTGGCGGCAATCATTTCTGGTGAGAACAAATGCTGCAACACGGAACGAATCAATATTGCGGGCGTTTCCTGTGTTGCAACCAAGAAAGCAGTTGTCGTCACCGTCGGCACACCTTTGCTTGGCAATTCGCAATCCGGATAGTTGTCCTCAGTCATCAGTAATGGATGAAAAAGGGAAGGCTCCTGCAGCGCCAGTTGCCAGGCATCCTCAAGCCCAAGTAGTTTGTAGTCGCCACCGCAAAGCAAATTGGCCACATCTTTCGATCCAAGCCTAGAAACGACGATCGCTGCATCGACGGCAAGCTCGTCTTCGGTAGGCAATTTGAAATCTTCCTTGAACAAAATGACCTCTGGCGAATCGTTTCCGGTAAGCTCTTCGGCACGAAGTTCTTCCAAGTAACTTCCGTCCAGCATCTTGTGCCAGTCAAAGGAAACTAACTCAATGTCCTTGAAGGAGAGACCGCCGCTTTCGAGCACAAGTCTAGAAATAGGGCGAGCTCCAGCTTTTTCGATTCCAACGTTTACGCGGCGATTGCGCAGGTCCTCGATAGATTCTATGCCCTGCCCCCTGCGAACGAAAACGTGAACGGCCTCATAGTACAAAGGTGTCACCACGGCGACTTTGGGCGAACCAATTGCGTCGGCTTGTAGCAGTGCCAGCTGCACTTCGCCGCTCTCCAATCTCTCGACATTGTCTCGAGATCCGGCTGTTCGAATCGCCACTGCATCGCACTCTCCTTCGTCGTCGAGAGCTTTGCAAATAGAATTGGCCAGGTTTTCATAGGAGCCGCCTTCGACGCCCGAGGCCACGCGAACTTCACTTGGCATGCTCTGCCGATATGCGTTTTGCGATGCGATGAAAACGAACCACGATGTCGCCAACAAAACCATTACGGAAAACAATCCGCGTTGCACCCAACGATGCGCGTCCGTTGGCTCGACGACGCGGTTATCCAAGACGGCGCCAATAATCGGAACGCCCAGAAGCCAGTACCATATGCGACGCACTTTGGACATTGGACGAGCCTGAATTGGCGAGCCTTTCAAGTACCGATCCAATTCCTGCGCGAGTTCGTCTGCCGATTGATAGCGACGGTCAGGTGATTTCTGCAAGCATACGTCGATCACCGTTTCAATGTCCGAGTGCACCGATTCGTTAATGTTTCGAGCGGTCGGTGCGGGACGGTGGATAACGTGCATGATCGTTTCCACGACCGTATTCGCCTTGAAAGGCGGTCGCCCCGTCACAAGGGTGAACAGAATTGCACCGAGAGAGTACACGTCGGTGGCATGATGCTGTTCTTCGGTTTTGCCAGCTGCTTGCTCAGGAGACATATAGCTTGGCGTCCCCAGCGCTGCGCCTTCGGCCGTCAAGCCAGTATCCGTTCCCACAGACTTTGCCAATCCAAAATCGGTGATTCGCACCCGATCTTCGTCATCGACCAGGATGTTGGCGGGTTTCAAGTCGCGATGGAGGATACCGCGATCATGGGCGTACTGAATTGCCCTTGCAACGTCGCGGACGTATCGTGCTGCCGTTCGGCAGTCGACAGGGCCCTTCTTGATCATTTGGGAAAGATCGGTGCCGGGTACATAGTCCATTGAGAAGTAGCGGTGTCCGGATTGTTCACCACACTGGTACACGGTCACAATATTTGGATGGTCCAGCTTGGCGGCACTCTTTGCTTCTGCAAAAAAACGACCAACTTCTTCGTCGCTGGCCAAGGCGCCGGAGCGGATCATCTTGACTGCGACGGGACGATCCAAGCTTGCTTGCCGGCCTTCATAGACGACACCCATGCCACCACGGCCCAGAACGCGTTCCAGTACATAGTCGCCGAATTGACAGGGCAGAATTGGTTGTGAAAATTCAGAGGAATCTAGGGTCGATTCTTTTTTTTTAGCGTCAGCCTTTGCTCCTAATCCGTCGAGCGTATCAGAAGACTGATCTAGCGGTTGGCCATTTTCCAGATGAGGAAGTGTGTCGTCGAGTTTGTCCACTTCGACGGTTGGGTCGATTTTCGCAATGTCAGCTATCGTTGGCCCCGCCAACTCCTCAATCCAATCGGCGGCTCCGAGCAAACCCTCAAGTTGATCTCGTAGGTCTGGGTACTCGTTAAGAAAGGATTCTCGATCCGGCATTTGTCCGGAATCACATTCCTGCATGTAGCGTGCGAGCACTTCATCTACACGCAATTCCAATGGATTCTCTTCGGGCTCTTCTTTCGGCATTTTGTCTTGAGACTCCGCCACGCAAACCTTCCCTATTGCTCGCTGCTTCCCTCTTAAAGGCTACAGGCATCATAACAGATTCGACGACAAGACCCAATTCTTGTTCGAGCCCAGGGCGAAAATCCCGTTTTCGATGGACATCTTGAATTGTCTCGTAATCGGCTTCCAATCGGGAGTTTGTCTGAGTCCATGTCTTCGCCATTCTACGCAAGGAGAATGCTATCGCGGCTAAAGCCTGAGTTCTAGTGATCTCGAAATTGGGATTTGATCCTCGAAACTGCCGAGTGAATTTCTCTGGCGTTCGGACGTTTTGCCCCCAGCGAAAAACTGCCGTGGAATTCGAGACACTTGGTGCGGCGCAAGAAACTGTCAATCACATCTGCATTAACGCCTCCGCCGACCAACACCTGCAATTCGGGCCCAGCTTCACCTACTAGCTGGCCCAGTTGGTCAAGGCCGTCAATCGCACATTTTTGGGCGCCAGAGGTTAGCACCCGACGGAATCCAAGCTGCTTGGCGTCAATGAGCCAGTTCTCATAGACTCCAAGCGTATCGACCACGCGATGCAATACTAGTTCATGTCCGGCACAAAGTTGGCCAACTTGATCCAAAAACTCGCAATCCAGTCGCCCCCTTTTCGTCGAAGCGCCCACCGCTATTCCCTGGACACCGCAATCCAAGAGGCGCTGGCAATCGGTCAGCATTTGACGCTTCTCTGAAAGCGAATATTGAAATCCACGATTGTGACATCGGAGCATAGCGATAATTGGAACTGGCGATTCGTCGACGAGCAGTTCGCACGCTCGCAAGTCTGGCGTCAGACCATCTTCGTGCAATTGACTGTTAAACTCGATGCGAGTTGCCCCGGCCTCGATCGCTACTAAGGCATGGTCGATTTCTTCAACGCAAACTTCAAGTTGCCAGGCTGTCGCCATTAGCTTCCTTACATCGAAGGATGGTCCGCCACGAGATTATTCCACTTTTCTAGAACCCAATCTTCATGGTCTGCTGTAGCATTGAATGCCACGCGTCTGCCTGCAGCATGATTCTCGGCGAATGGAAACTGGAAGTGGTTGTCGCGAAGAAGCAGGTTGCTTCGAGCGATCTTCTTGAAACCTAGGTCATTATCTTCCCAGTCTTCCAAGTGATGCTCTTCGCTTTGGTCGTGATACATGAGCACCAAGCTGTTCTCGGAAGACAGCCCACGTATTGCTGAGGCGACTAGCGAAACACGATCTTTTACTTCAGGGTGAATAAGGATTTCATGGATGAAAATAATATCCGTGACGAAGTGCTCTAAGTTGAGTTCCTTGCGAAACTTTTGACCTTGGCCCTTCGTCAAGGTTTCTAGCACTTGCATCCAGGTTCCAGAACGGGCATCGCAAACGGAAAGGACGGAGAACCCACATTCTTCAGCATAGGCCCAGTCCAAGCGTTCAGCCCAGAGTCTTCCCACCAGAAACTCTTCGCCTTCCAGATTGCTAGCGCCATTTTCGTCCTCGCCAAGCAAACCCTCATGCAGTGCAAACATTATACGGCTGCGTGCGTGTACAACAACGTGTGCTGCGTCGTGCAGTGCCGTATGGCTGCGTGCGCG
>JBCCEO010000686.1:0-4628 GCA_039030255.1 Planctomycetota bacterium
CCCGATTCTTGCGGGCCCGCTCCGAAATTCCTCGTTGAACTCGGAAAAGTAGGCTAAGTTCAAGATACCCAATGTCAAACTCTGATTGGCCCTGGATGGTGGGTTTGTTGTCTTGGACTTGTGCCTTTCAGCCAATGCGTTCACTGCGTTTTTGCAGCTGATGGCCGCATGAGCGGCTAAGCCTAAACAGCTGCGGGAATCACTGGCTATGGATTCAACGCTTTGATCTCAGATTCCGCAAAACCGTTCCAATCCATCGATAGTGTCGTTGTAATCCCTAAAACCACTCCTTAGGTAAGGCAATTATTGACGGAGCTCGCCACTTGCTCGACGTCCAGTGCAGACCTGAAGTAATGCTTTAGATAGTAGTCTCAACCAAGGGTCTTTGTTACTACGTGGTTTGAGTAATCCAACTTGGTTTCTTCAAAGTAAAAATGCTGTAGGCAGGCAACGATGTTTAGCTTCGGCTCCAAAAAGGTCGTAGACGCCGCACCAGTATTAAGGCGTATTGTCGATCTTACGATTCCCAATGCACCGACGGCTGACGAAACTCGCAGTGAAAGGCGTTTTAATAGAACGCTTCCCCTCGTGTTGACGCCGACGAAGAAATACACTCCCCAATTGTCTGAGTCAGTCATGGGGGTGACACAAGACATCAGTGATCGAGGTCTTGGTGCTCTTTCATTAGAAGAATTGCCTGAAGGCGAGTATACAGTTTCGCTTTGGCCTCCGGGTGAGCAATTTGAAGAACCGATTCACTTGCTTTGCATGTTGGTGAATTGCAGGCCGATTGCACACGGCTTCTGGGCAAATGGATTCTGTATTCAAGAGCTGCTAAATCTTACGTACAAAGCGAAGCTCGAGAAGCTGGACGAGATCGTGAGTCTCGCACTCCGCCCGAAGGAGCTTGAAGAAGTGGGCACATAGAGGGCGTCAGTAGAATTATGCGAAACGAAACAAGCCCGAGCAAATTGCTCGGGCTTATTTTTATTGTCGTCTAGCTTTTGGGAAGTGCGACTTGGATTTTCGACCTGAGTCTCTAGTAGTTGTAGACGAAGCCGAAGTCGAGGCCTTGTGCCCAGAACCCGTCAGTAACAAGGTTGCGAGCAGGTCGACCGAGGGCACCTGTTAAATCAATCACGCGATCGATTTGATCTCCAGCCATTGCGGCCGAAGACCAGTACATCATGCTGTAGCCAACGTTTGCTCGAATCTTCTCATTGAGGTTGAAACCGAGTTTGACACCGAGCTCCGTGATGAAGCTGAAGTTATTCTCGGAGGTCCGACCGATGTTTGAAGGCTGAGAATAAAGACCACCTGCAGTTGGTGTCGACACGTTATTCAAGGTTGCGATTTCGTAGCCGCTGATCTCGCTTGAATTCCGCATGTTGCCCGCACTGACCTTCGCAAGTGTGCTCAGAGTCAGGCCCTTGCGAGTTACCGAACTTAGCAAGCCGAGGTGACCACCATGGAATTCATTTTCTGTGGCGAAGACGTCACGAGTGTCAAACACGGTGCCATCAGCAATCAAGTCACCGACGAGGAAGTTCGTCGATCGCGAAGCAATGTCGAGAGAGGAAATCAAGCGATTGTAGGTGTAGCCACCAATAAGGTCGAAGCGGGCTCCGCTGCCTTCGGTGAGCAGGACCTTAAGAGATCCTTCCGTGCCAAGCAGATCCACGTCTGCCCTGACAGAAATGTCGCCTTCCCAAGCACGACCGCCCACTGGAGTCATGAATGCGGTCAGCAATGCGTCCTCACCGGGAGTGTTGGGATTAAAGAAAGGGTTGCCCAGTGATACGTTGGCACCAGTATCAGAGTTCTGGTAGCTCACGTTCTGGGAGAAGCCGTAGGCTCGACCCATCACAGCCGCCTTCTTGGCATTATCGATCCACATTCCAAACTCAGTTCGGAAGCCGGGGACAACACCCATGTCGATGCCATCGGGACCGCCGAAGACGGTCTGAACACCTGGGGTACCTAGTCGGGGCAGAACGCCAGTAGGTGCTGAGGTGACCAGAGCAGGCGAGTGCAAGTCCTCGGTGAACCAGAGCAAAAACTCCGCTCCAAAGAAGAAGTTGCTCTTCGCCATGCCTCCGCCACCGCCACCGCAGGCGCTGTCGCAGTCACCATCACAACCCAGCGACTCGCAACTTGTGCAATCACTGGCGTGACTGGCCATCGTAGTCGGTGCAAGAATGGCCATATCCGAAGTATGGGCAAAGCTAGCACCAGAATCGGAGAGCACGCGATGCTTCACTGTCGCGACTCCCGCATCCGAAATACTTCGGGTGCTGGCAAGCTGGACGCTTGAAGTGTCTCTTGGAACTCCGCCGGCGGACGAGACATCAGAGTGCAGAGCTTCTTCAAACTCCGCCCCCAATGTTCGCACGTTTGCGGCAGGGCCGTCACCAATGTGCTTAGTGGAGGAAGACGTTGACTCTTGGCCAACGGCTGGACTAAATGTCAATCCAGCTAGGGAAAGTGATAGGAGCAGTTTATTCAGCTTCATAGTATATTTCTCGCTAGACGAAACGAGCGTCAGGGTCGTTACACATAGATCGTCAGGCATTGCCAATACTTCAAGCAAAAAAAGAATTACCCGTAAGCTCAACGCAGATTACGTAAATTAACAAAGCGACAAATGCTGGGCAGCTTGATGCGTTTCATGCGGGTCCAAGCCGGTTTTCCAACTTACGACCGCTTTTAGTCAGGTAAAATATGCTGGGACGGAACTGCCTTCGCCTCCTCGTCTTCAAAGTCTTGGCGGCATAAGATTCGACGAGCATCGTGCTTTTCGAATAGGAAGCCCTTTTCGAGCAAGTTCTTGGCTCACACTCCACAACTGGCGAATTATGAGTGACCTCAAGGAATCGGAACAAAACCCGAACATCGGACTAGCGGAAGGATCAGAAGAGCCTGGTGCCGGGATCGGCCCCAAGTCCGGTGTGAAGATTGTGGCTGGACGCGAAGTCAGCGATGCCATTCCAGCCGACAGTGGTAAATTGCCAAGCAAACCGAAAATCTCGTCCGGCTGGCGTATTCCCGGTATGAATCAAAAGCGAATCGCGCAGTGGACCAGCGCGCTTCAACAGGTTGCAAACTTGGAGCGCGGCGTTCGAGAATTCTCATTCGAGGAGCTGCGGAAGGAAAGTCTATCTTTGCGCTATCGGGCAATGAGCGGCGAGCCATTGAAGAAGCTGCTCCCCGAAGCATTTGCTTTGACGCGCGAAGCGGGCCGCCGCGCCTTGGGCATGCGTCACTTTGACGTGCAAATCGTCGGAGGCGCCGCGCTTTACGACGGCTGCATCACAGAAATGCAAACGGGTGAAGGTAAAACACTAACGGCGACACTTCCGCTTTATTTGCACTCATTGGCCGGCCACGGTGCACACTTGGCGACCGTCAATGATTATCTCGCCGAGCGGGATGCAGACTGGATGAAGCCCATATTCAAGCTCTTGGGGGTAACCGTCGGCACGGTGCTAACCAACCACCAACCGGACGAACGTCGACAAGCTTACGCAAGCGATATTACTTATGGCACTGCCAAGGAATTTGGATTCGATTTTTTGCGCGATCGCTTGTTATTGAGAGCTCAAGGCCGAATTCAAAGCGACTTCCTCGGCGAAGGTAGCTCCGAACGCTGGAGTGACAAAGGCGATCAGCCAGTCCAACGCAACATGCACTTCGTCCTTGTCGACGAGGCCGATTCCATTCTTATCGATGAGGCCCGAACGCCGCTTATTATTGGCTCACTCGGTGATGAGACTCGCGATACTGTCATTGCAACATTTCAGTGGGCCTCTGAACATTCGCCAAAGTTCGAGCCCGAAGAGCATTTTACGATCGACGAAGATTCACGCAAAATCGAGCTTACCGCCCGCGGACGCGCACTAGTACGAAATCTGCCCCGCGAAGATCTGATGCAAATTGTGTCGCTGGTCGACCTTTATGACTTCATTGAACGCGGCGTTAAAGTACATCGAGATTTTCACCTCGATCGGCAATACGTCGTACGCGACGGAGAAATAGTGATTGTGGACGAGTTTACGGGGCGTTTGGCTGAGGGGCGAAAATGGCGCGATGGCATCCATCAAGCTATCGAAGCGAAGGAAAACATTGAAGTAAGCGTACCGACGGGACAAGCGGCAAGAATCACCGTCCAGGAACTCTTCAAACGCTACAAACATATTGCTGGCATGACGGGGACCGCCTCCACCAGCGCTCCGGAATTGCACAAAATCTACAAAACGCCAGTAGTCATGGTTCCCACGAATCGTCCGCCCAAACGCGAGGGGCTGCCGGACCGAGTTTACGGCACGATGCTTCAAAAGTTCGAAGCAATCGTCGAGGAGGTGAAGGAAATCAACGAATCGGGTCGCCCGGTTTTGATCGGCACGCGTTCAATCGATAAGTCCATGATCTTGGCCAAAATGCTAGCAGAGGCTGGAATCGAATGTGAAGTCCTCAATGCGAACGAAGTGGAGCGCGAGGCGGAGATTGTGGCAGATGCTGGCAAGCATGGCCGAGTGACCGTTGCCACCAATATGGCGGGACGAGGAACGGACGTGAAGCTCGACGAAAGTGTTCGAGGCTTGGGTGGCATGCATGTAATTTGCACCGAG
>JBCCEO010000687.1:0-4623 GCA_039030255.1 Planctomycetota bacterium
AGGATTGGCAAAGCCGTTGATGAGGCAGCTCCCTTTGACATGGTCGACGCGGCTATCGAACGCTACATCATTGACGACATTCATGGTGTTGCATCCGACGTTGGCGGCAACGTCGCCCTTGACTTCGTTGATCCTGATGGCGACGGCCCCTCTCCGTTAGAATTGAAACACCGCCGTCTATTCGGCAATGCTGTCGACCAGATCCTTGCACAAGAAGATATTTCTGAGCCAATCCATTCTGCGGATCGTGTTCAATGGCCTCTCGTGGACAACTTGGGAACCGTCCGTGATCTCGTTTCAAATGACGGAACGCTTGGCGAGCACTATACCTACGACGCCTTTGGCAACATCACCAGCGGCGACACCAGTGCTTTCCGCTACCTCTACACCAGCCGCGAGCACGATCCTGACACGGGTCTTCAATACAACCGCGCCCGTTGGTACGACGCCGCCACCGGCCGCTGGCTCAGCCAAGACCCCCTCGGCTTCGCCGCCGGTGATGTCAATCTCTACAGGTATGTCGGGAACGGAAGCACGAACGCTTCAGACCCAAGTGGTTTGTGGACTTTTGGCGAATTCATGGACGCATTTGGCAGTGCATATGTGGATTACGTAAATCCGTGGAACGACAGTGTTTCTGTTCCCGTTGATGGCCTAGATGTTGTGCTAACGGTGGGTACGAAAACCGGGCAAGTAGTGGGAGTAGGATCTGGCCTAGCCGCAGGCGGTATTGTGGTCACTGGGGTGGGAACAGGCGTCACGATCACTGGTGGAACGATCGCAACCACTGTCGGTACCGAAATTATTGATACCCTAATCGAAGAGGCGCTCTCTGCTGTGAGCGGAGTACCCGTCATCATTCCGCTTGGCCCAGTGGATCTTGTGCAAGACGGTATCAAAGTTATCGGTAAGAAGAGAATCAAAGACGCAATAGCTGAAACCGCGGAAAATGGAGGTAAGAAGATCTCAGGATGTTTCTTGGCTGGGACACCAGTTCTGGTGGGTATATCTGGAGTCGATGAATCTTCGGAAGCGCTTGCAACCCAAGTGACAGAGTCTCAAAACGAGTCCTCACGCGAAGATTGGAGCATGGCTCTTGGAATCACAATTATCTGCGCTAGCGTCTACCTCAATGCAAAATATTGGAGTCGCAATCTTCGGCGCGGCTACCAACCGACGATTGCTACCTATGGATTGCGGCTCGAGAACCTGAACTAACCATAAATCTAACCATAAAGAACGAAGGCAGAACGAGGAAAGACAAATGCATTTGCAATTACGACGCTTGTCTTGGATTGGAATAGCGGTAGGTTTCGCGGTAATATGCACCGGGGCTTTTCGGCCCGTGGAACGCAAAACTACGACGCCGGTTCCGTCACGATACTTGGATTCTGGCGAGATACACAAGCCTATTGAGTTAATTTCAGTTGGCGATCGCGTTCTGACCGGAGCTGCCTCTGATCTCAATGCTAATACGAGCGTAGAACCAACGACGTGGAAAAAGATAGTTATCGACGCCAATTGGACCTGGCCCGATGGCACGCAGGATGTCTTTAAGATCGAGACTTTAAAAGGGCCAGAATGGCTTCGAGAATATTCGGCAACTGTCGGATGTTACGTGCCTTTGCCGCTAGATTTGCTTGAGATGGGTTGTCCAGACGATCTACTTGGCAAAATCATTTCGATCGATGATTGTCCTGAAATACAAAGCTGCGCTGGGCACGTTGTATTGACGACAGTGAACCATCTAAATCCACATTGCCGCGAGCTGGTTGTACGTGACTCCACAGGTGAAATTGATCGTATCCGCACGACTGACTTACATCGATTCTGGTCCATCTCAAAGGACAACTGGGTCCAAGCATTCAAACTCAAACAGGGCAACCTTCTGCAAGGCCAATATGGAGAACCAATCTCGCTAGTCAGTAACCAGCGAATTGAAGGCGTTCACACTGTATTCAATTTAACAGTTGAACATGAGCACGTTTATCGCGTCGGAACAGTAAACGCCCTCGTCCATAACACCGGCTGCGTTGACGGAAAACCAATTGTTACCGAAATTGATATAATTCGCAGGGACGCCCCAAAGACGGGAGGCCGGAAAGGGAACGCAACAACTAGAGCGCAGAATCAGAGTATCGCGGATCGAGCGGAAGCCGCTGGTCAAGGAACTCATACAGCAGGTGCTGATCTACCGGAGCGATACTATCCCAATCCCGCTGGAGGCCGAAAAGGAGGTAGGTATTCGGATGTTGAGATTACCCGTCCGGATGGCACAAGGGAAGTTATCAATACAGTTGACACTCGAACGTATTGGGACGGGGCGACTTTAGACGAGATTGGATTGCCAACAGAACGGGAGTTGGACGCGGCACTCGATATTTATGAGCGTCTTAACCCCGGTGACACGCTTATATTGGTTCCAAAATAGAGAAAGAAAGAATGTCAAAGCAATTTCAGTTTTATGCTACGGCAGGTGATCTTCAGGGCTGTTTCAACGACGTCGAGACAGAATTAACACTGAAGTATGCAGACGCTTGGATGTCGAAGACATCCGAAATTCTCGTGCTCGATTCACTGGCGACGTGGGAAGCTCTTGGAAAAAATCATACCGGACGAACGGTCGGAGCCGGATTCTTCCTGATTGTCGACTCGCGAATTGAATTGCACAGGAAATCTATTCAGATGGATGACGGTTCAACGCAGTTCAAATACGCGCCAGGCCAGAACCCAGAGTCTATCGTTATCCAGCCAAGTGGCGTTTACGTTGATCCAGAGAATGGAAATAGCGAATTGGTGTTGGGGATGTGCGGAACAGCAATGGCGAACCCGGGCTCGCTTTCTCTTTACAAAGACTTCAAGAGGTTATTCACCAAAAGGCTAACACGAATGAAAGATGGAATTTTCATGGGTAAAGAGGCACGGCAAATGGTTGATGATGAAGCGTTGGAGCTTTCTTTCGGATAGGAGAAGAAAAGGTGTCGGACACGAGAGAAGAAAAGGTGTCGGACACCGTTTTTGTTTACGGTGCGTACTGCCGTGCGCGGGCTAAGATTGCATGGCAGGCAGTGCGTGACATCTGTGTTGGCATTGCAGAATCGGCGGAAGCATTGTTCGACGATCGTCATGTCGAATAGGACAACCCTCACCCGGTCTGTGAGCAAGTGCGCGAAACGCCAGCAGACGGAAGACTCCTGCTCGTAGATGGCTTTACTGTGACGGCCGCCGACACACCAGAGAACCAAGAAGAGTTCCCTCAGAATCCAGCTCAGGAAGAAGGGCTTGGCTTCCCGATTATTTGAGGTGTCAGCCTTATTTCGATGGTGACAGGCCTATTATGTGCGTTGGAGCTGGGGCCTTATGCAGGGAAACAGAGCCGGGAAACCGCGTTGCTCTGGAAGATGCTCGACCAACTGGGGCCCGGCGACACCCTGATAGCGAACAGTTATTACTGTACATACTGGTTAGTCGCAGCTTGCCATGCCAAAGGTGTTCACATCGCGATGAAGAACCACAATAGGCGTGATGATGCACCTGCGAATTACGCCTCAACCAGCATGAATGCTTGACCGTTTGGACCAAACCGCCTCGACCAGATTGGATGGGCCAAGAGGAGTACGACAGCCTGCCAGACGAAGTTGAGATACGCTTAGTAACATCAATGTGGATCAGAACGGCTTTCGTACCAAGAAGTTCACGATCGCAACTACGCTGACGAACACGAGGACATTCAGCCGTGATTGGATTGGTTCTGCCTATCGTAGCCGCTGGTTGGTTGAGCTGGATATTCGAGCGATCAACGTATCTTTAGGGATGGACCAAGTGCGAGCGAAATCCCCAGCAATGTTGCGAACCGAAATCTGGTCTTGCCTGCTGTCCTACAATTTGATCCGGATGAAGATGCTTCAAACCGCAACCTTGCGAGGCAAGATGCCACGTTCACTTAGTTTTAGCGCAACACTTCAGACGCTGGGAACAACCTGGGTCTTGTCCGCGGTACTTCCGTCAAGCCACCTCGTCGAGTTAGGATCGATCTGCCATCGAAGCCAACAGTGGGCAATCGTCCTGATAGGATTGAGCCGAGAGCGAACAAACTCAGGCCGAAGGTATTGGCACTACTCGACAAGCCCAGAAAGATCGCTGTAGCCGAACTCGTCTCGGCCTGACAATGCAAAAAAACAAAGGAAAACACCCGGCAGTGCCATTCGTGTCGGACACCGTTTTTTTGACTTTCACCGTTTTCTGACTTTGCACTTGCCCTGCTCGTGAAAACTTCCAATTTGGATAGACTATCGAGAATAGTATTTGCTTCGAACCTGATGAGTAAATCTCAGTTTCCGTGGGCCTCAGAGTACCAAGATAGGACGCATATGTTTGGCTGGTTTAGGAAGAAGTCCCCCGATCCGATAGAACCTAGTGCTGCTGCAATAGTTCCACGAATCAAGCATCTTGAGTTTGTGGAATCGCTGCGAGAAATGGAGATTCCCCGTGAACAGATGCCAATCAGCGAGCCGATTGCTGGCGAGCTACTTGTGACTTACGCGTACGATCTTCCGGATATGTTCGCCATGGTCACCCCCGCGTCATTGGATGAGCTAAGTATCGATGCATCCGAGGTACATC
>JBCCEO010000688.1:0-4616 GCA_039030255.1 Planctomycetota bacterium
CACGTTGCAGTATATGGCGCCCGAGATTGTAAAAACGCAGCAGCACACGCAGGCTAGCGACTGGTACAGTTTTGGTCTGATGATCTATGAGATTTTGGCTATTGGAGCCACCCAGGCGTGCAATGACCTCATCGCCTTGAGGCCTTGATAGGGGCGCAGGGTTGAGCAAGTCGCAGCAAAGATCAATCAGGTCAGAATCGGCTCCCTGAAGCTGTTCACGCAAGTCAATGTCATCAATCCGACTTAGAGCACCTGGCTCGAGTAATTCCTCTTTTAAGGTGACGTCACAAATTTTCGGATTAAAATTGCCCGCCAAAATCTCATAGATCATCAGACCAAAACTGTACCAGTCGCTAGCCTGCGTGTGCTGCTGCGTTTTTACAATCTCGGGCGCCATATACTGCAACGTGCCCAGACCTTTTTCTGTTCCTCCCTCGCGAACCGCTAGTCCCAAATCAAGCAAGACGGCTCGCTTCTTGGACGTGATCATCAAATTGCTGCACTTCACGTCGCAGTGCAGAATATTGTTGTGATGCAAGAACTGAAGGGCTGAGGCAGCCTGAACCAATACTTTCTTGAGTGGAGTCCAAGGATCCTTTCTGGATCGAATCGACTTCTCATACCAATCGTCAACACTGCGACCCTCTACCAATTCCATCGAAAAGTATCGGTAGTCGCCCTCAAGGCAGGCGTCATACAAGCGCACCAGATTGGGATGGCTTACGTGAGATAACCAAGAGAATTCCTCGATGAATCGGTAGATGCTCCAGGGATCATCGCGGCGCATAACTTTGACTGCTACTGGTGCCGCGTTTCGTAAATCGATGGCCGAGTATACAACGCCCATTCCACCACTGCTGATGAAATCAACCAGCAGGTAGTTCCCCAGTGTGGCTGGCAACATTTCCAGCGATATGTTGTTGTCAGAATTTTTGTCGCGCACTGTAGAATCGTTGATGCGGCTAGCGGGTGGAGGTTGATGCTTACGAGTATTAGGAAGTGTAATCTCAACCTGCTGCATCAGTTCACACAGCCGTCTTCGGTCGTCTTCCACTTCGCAAAAAGATAAATACGATTCAGGTACAGGTGGCTTGGGGTCGTGTCGGAATCGCAAGGCGTATTCCAGCACAATTAGCTGCATTACCTTATCGACACGCTTGCACAGCGAAGGGAACTGGGGAAGGATCAGATTTAGCGTTGGTGGGATGCCGCGACTGTCTTCGCCTGAGTCCGATTCTTTAATTGAATGCGGCGGAGGATCAAATCGAAACTCTAGCTCGGCGATGATCAACTTTACTAGCAATTCTTCACGATCTTGCTTGTCGACCTGATCTAGGTAGTAGTCGTATGTCCGCATATCGAAAGACTGCCATTTCTGGCGGAACTCGCTTTCGACATCAGATAGGGTTCTTGCCACGGGATTCTCCGTACAACATTACTTCCAAAAGTGCGAATTCATTATGAGTTGTTGGTCTCTGGGGCGAAGAGGATTTGCTTGCATTTTCTATCAAATTTCCGATTACTTCTCTTCCATGGGGTTCTCCATTGACCCCAATGAAGCCGCTTTTCTATGCTCCGCTCCAGCGTGAACGGGCAAATCCTGTTTGCATTCGATTCTGCGTGGGCTTCCGTAGCCAGTGTATCAAACCCAATGTTGTAAAGCCGACTTTGATTGAAGCTGACCAATTGACGCTTTTTCAATTGGTAAAGCGACTTTGTCCCAGCATGATGCATCCTAGATTAACGGCGAGCGTAACCTCTGCACCGCTGCGAGCAAATACTTGCCGCAGTGCGAACATTTTCTGCTGCGCGGATTTTTCCAAGGGATACTGGCGCACATTTCCAATCATCTTTGGGTTGCTTCTGATCCTATGCTTAGGAACCGGCTGCTCGGCTCAACGCTTTTTGATCCGCCGCCCGGAACCAGCAAATCCGCTTGCCAGTACACTCAAGCTTAGCAGCTTCAAAGGGCCTCAAATTAGCCGTCGCACCGAAACAGTTCTGCGTCGATTTGCCCTCGAGGAGATATATCGCCAAAGCCCGGAGCAATGTCTCGTCGCAATGCATGAACTTCTAGATACAGAAGTTGAAAGTGAGCTGGTCTACGGAATAAGCGAAATTGCCTACGTGCTAGGCAAAAAGAAAGAATCTGACGGAGAAGACGGACGAGCTCTGGACCTGTATGGAGTCGCCGTAAGCAATGCCTACATGTATTTATTCTCTTCCGATTTCGACATGAATCGCAACCCTTACGATCCATTGTTCCGAGGCGCTTGTGACGTTTATAACGAAGCGCTGGAATCTTCACTGCGAATTGTCAATGCAACTGGTCAGTTTAGGCCAGGAGAGAGCTACGAACTCACGACCGGTACTCAGAACTACGAAGTGAACATCGTCGTTCGAGGCCAATGGGACGTAGATGATTTTGATCACTTTGAGTTTGTGAGCGATTATGAAGTCGAAGGTCTTCCGTCCTCTGGTCAAACCTATGGGCTCGGAGTGCCGCTGATCGCAGTACGTAAATCAGGCGATCCAAACGACATTCGGGAAAAGTACTATCCAGATGGATTGAGCTTTCCCATTACGGCCTTGGCCCGAGTCGTGAAGCCAGGTTTTATTCCAGGCAAGACCGCAGAGAATCGTCATCAATGCGTGATCGAATTGCATGATCCTTTGGCCGCCTGTGACCTGCATATTGAAGACCGATTGGTTCCTTTGCAAACGGATCTCAGTACCTCGCTCGCCTTTTTCTTAGACAGTGAGCAATTCCGCGAAGCAAGTCAGGCGACTTTGGGACTAATCAATCCTCAAAAGACGCAGAAGCACCGGGGCATTTATATGCTCGAACCTTTTGATCCCACGAGAATTCCTGTCCTGATGGTCCATGGCTTGTGGTCCAGCCCAGTAACCTGGATGCCCATGTTCAATGATTTGCGCTCTTTCGAAGAGCTTCGCAATAACTATCAATTCTGGTTTTACCAGTACCCAACAGGGCAACCGTTCTGGTTGAGTGCCACTCAGATGAGGGCGGACTTAAGCGAGATGCGGCAACAACTGGACCCCAACAATCGATTCGAAGCCTTGGATCATATGGTGCTTGTCGGCCATAGCATGGGTGGCTTGGTTAGCCGGATGCAAACTATCGAGAGCTCAGATGACTTTTGGGAGATCCTCAGCTACAAACCATTTCAAGAAGTTCAGGGTGACGATGAGCTGATCAACCGACTACGCGAAGCGGCATTTTTCACCCCAAATCGCGATATCAGGCGCGTGGTGACCATTGGAACTCCGCATAGCGGCAGCGACTACGCGAACGACACGACAATTTGGCTAGGTCGTAAGTTGATCAAGTTGCCTTCAATAATGGTGGCGACCGGCCAGCAGTTAATCAACTTGAATCCAGGAGTTTTTCGAAACACCGAATTGTTAACAAGCAGCACGAGTATAGATTCCCTTAGTCCCGATTCGCCCGTCTTTCCAGCCTTGCATCGAGCCCCCACTGCGCCGTGGACCCAATACCACAATGTGATCGGGCTTCACGAAAGTAAGAGTTTATGGGGCTCAAAAGATATTACTGGCGATGGAGTCGTGCATGCGGCTAGTGCACAGATTAACGGCGTGGAAAGTGAAATCTTCGTAGCAAGTGAGCACCAGGAAATTCATCGGCATCCCAAAACGATATTTGAAGTCAGACGTATCCTGCTCGAACACCTCGAAAACATGCGAACGGATCATCAATCACAGGTTTCTCTAGCATCACTACAGCGACAAACTGGACAGGATTCAAACTCTAATCGTGTTCAGGCCCGCGTAATTTCCACAATGAACGGCCAACATTGTGACGTGCCTCCTCTGCATACTGCTCCTTAGTGAGTAATCTAAAGCAATAGATAATGGTTGTCTTTGCACGCCAATCTGCTGCACCGTTGGCCACAAACGGCCGTTAACGGCAAATCGGTGACGAAGTAACTCCATTTCCATCCACGGGCAAGCCGATCATAATATCACCTTATGTCGTCACCTCATCCTAGTCGCGTTTTGGCATTCGGGATCTCAAGCTTGATAAGATCCGACACGATCAGTCCAAATATCATCGTGCTCAGTTTGTTGTTGCTGGGGTTGCCCCCTGCAATCACATCTGCGGAAACACCTTACGATACATCTGGCATCACAAAATCGGTGCTGCCAGTCCTAAAATCCCGTTGCGTTGGCTGTCATGGCGAAGATGGAATCGTAGAAGCCGAACTCGACTTCGCCAATATTTCAGCCAAGCATTTCACGCAAGACGCGGAGTTGGTGCGTAAAGTCATCCATGCGTTGGATTCGCGGCAAATGCCACCGGAAGACGAAGCGCCTTTGACGGATCAACAGCTCAAATCGGTTCTTAGTGAACTCCGATCGGTTCTCCCAATGGCAATCGCCAATTCGGGTGACAGCATCAGAACGCCGATTCGGCGGATGAACCGGTTTCAATACAACAACGCAGTCGTCGACCTTTTCCAGCTCAAGTGCATCGTCTTCACTTTGCCTGAACGTGCGATGCGAGTGTCTATGTCGTGCAGCGGGTGCTGACGGCTGAGTTCATTGATGACGCTGTGAAGATCACTGATGCACAG
>JBCCEO010000689.1:0-4603 GCA_039030255.1 Planctomycetota bacterium
AGCAATTCTTGTTCCTGAAGCCGGAATTGTCGACTATCCGGCCGTGTGTCAAAAATTGGCAGATTTGCTGCGTGATCGAGGTCATGACGTAAAAATGAACTGCAAGGTTGAGGACATCAAAGCTTGTTCGCGCGAAGTTGAGATTCGTACGAAGAATGAAATTCTGAAGGCAGGATTCTTGATCTCATGCGGAGGACTCTATAGTGATCATCTCGCCACGCGAGCGGGTCTCGAAGCACCGGCGCAGATCGTTCCTTTTCGAGGAGAGTATTACGAGCTCGTCGATGGACGGCGAGACCTTTGCCGTCACTTGATTTATCCGGTTCCAGATCCAAACTTTCCGTTTTTGGGAGTGCACTTCACACGCATGGTCAGCGGTGATGTCGAATGCGGTCCCAATGCCGTATTTGCACTTGCCCGTGAAGGATATTCCTGGCGAAATTTCAATCTCGGTGAATTAGCCGAGTCACTTGCCTTTGGGGGATTCCGAAAGCTGGCTTCTACGCACTGGAGGATGGGGTTGGGTGAAGTGCATCGCTCGCTTTCTAAAGCCGCTTTCGTCAAAGCTTTGCAACGGCTCATTCCCAGAATAGAAGCCAACGATCTGCAGCCCTGCCGAGCTGGCGTGCGTGCTCAAGCACTCACGGCGGACGGAAAAATGGTGGACGACTTCCTGTGGGTGACAGGCAAAAACATGGTCCACGTATGCAACGCACCTAGCCCAGCAGCCACAGCCTCGCTGGAAATCGGCAGGCACATTGTGGATCGCGTCGAGGGAGAATTGCAGTAAGAAATGCGACTCATGACCAAGTCAATGATTCGGACTGAATTATGGCAAGTCACATATAGGTAACGGCTTGGCGATTTCTAAGCTGGTGTCGATGACTTCGCTACTAAACTCGTAACCCAGCAAAGCGGCTACCGTGCTGGCAATTTGCGACTGTGTGAAACGGCCGCCTTCGTCGATCCCTTTGGATGTAATACCCGCGCCAAAAGCAGCCATCCAAATGCTTTCTGAGCCGGGCAAGTCTTTGCTATGGCTTTTCCAGCCTTCGCGTCCATCGCCACGTCCATGGTCAGTGGTGATCAAAAACGCGGTTTTGTTGCGATACTCCTTGATGCTCTGCGTCTCCAGCCAAAGCCTGCGGATGAAATGGTCATTCTGCCTGGCGGCGTCCAAGTAGCGGTCGTAGCGTCCAGCGTGCGCCCAGTCATCGGTTTCCCCCAGTGCAACGTAAAGTACTCTCGGGGAATCCGTTCTCATGCATTCGATCGCTCCCTCTGCAGTGAATACGTCGTATCGCACATTGTCCCATTCATGTGCAATATTTTCGGCAGCGTGATTTAGCAATTCGATTTGCTGCGGTACTCCAACGGTTAACTTTGTCCACCCTGCATTAACGACCACACCGCTGCGCTGATCGTTGATAATGAAAGGAAAGACATCCCATGAACAAAATGCGCTCACGGTGCCAATTAGCTCAGGCTGCTCGTTTAAGAACTCAAGAACCGTCGTATTCTTATTGTAACGCTTTGCGTTGGAATTTATTTTTTCGTCAGCCGCCCCAGTGAGAATCTCGTTGTATCCTGGATAGGAAAAGTACTTGCCGTTCGTAACCAGGCACTTGCTATCCGAGAGCATATCGCCAGCGATCCAGCCCTTTTTGCGCCCAATCTTGTCCCAGAGAAAGGGCATCAGCTTTTTCCGGCGCTCTTCGGGACTGTCTGCACCATAGCGCGACTTGTAGTCCTTCGGTTTCTTGACGCCCAAATCGGGAATCATCAGCCGCTCGTCAGCTCCTCCAAAAACTTCTTCCGGACGCAGACCATCCAAAGTGATCAGAATCACGTTGTCGACTTGCGCCAACAAATTTGAAGAGATAGAAGACAAGCCAAGAAGCAGACAGGCAATAATGGCTTTGTTCATTATCATGACGAGATCTTTCGAGGGGAGGAAGCTCCGGAGGACTCCGCCAGTGTTCACGAAAAAGAAGCGTGGAAAAGTAAAACTTCACCACGCTTCATGTTGAATGTCTTAGGCGAATTTTTCGTAGTGCCTACTTGCGTTCGCCTTCCAGCTCGATTTCGCCAAAATCACCACCTGCGTCAAACTCAAGCGTACCGGTCATGGAATCTTTTCCTGACAGCTTGGAAGACCAGTCGAGTGAGAGGTCTGCGCCATCGTGCTCAGTCGTGAAAGAGAAGGTTAGACTTCCGTCCTTAACGGCGACGTTCTTCAATTCGTAAGATTCATCACCGCGAGCAAGCTTAACATCGAGTTCGCCAGCTTTATCGGAGACGGTCATGATCGGCATCAGAGTAATTCCATCTGGTGTCGTCAGAGTAAATTCCCACTCTCCGACCAAAGCACGCAGGGCCTTGCTAAGTCGCTTACGAGTCGCCTTAATATCAAACTCACCGGACTCACCGTCTACCGAATACTCAATACTGCCAGACAACGCATCGCCGCGTGGCTTGCAGATGTAAGTAAGTGCTAGAGCTGATCCATCGTAGTCCATGGTGTACGAAAAGCTAAGCGTGTTCTTCTCAAGCTTCACATCTTCGACGTCGATTGCCTCACCGTTGAACGTCATGGCGCCCGATACCTTGCCACCTTTGTTCGACACGACCAAAGTCGGGCTATAATCGTTGCCATCAGCGGCTGTGAATTCGAAGTTCCAAGTTCCTACTACTTCGGCGGGGCCTACAAATCGCTTTGGCGCCCATTCGATTTCGCCCATGGCCTGTCCACCGACCGCGAGCGACGCAGATCCTTCGATCCAATCAGAAGAAACTTTGCCTTCCCATTTGACTTCGACATCGGAGCCTTGGACCGTCGTCGTCATTTCAAGATTAAGCATGCCATCTTTGAACTTGCCGTTCTTGATTTCTGCTTCGATGTTCTGATCGGAGTACGTACCAGTCACTTTTTCGCCATCAACTTCAAGATCAAGCTTGCTGTTGATGATCTGGCCCTGCATATCAATGTCCCATTTCCAAGTCCCAGCTGGAGTTGGTTTCTGGGCTTGAGCAATGCTTGAAACGGCAAGGAAAAGACATAGCGTCACAATGTGTTTCATTTGAGTTCCCTAAAACTGGGCGAAGAATTCGCCGCGGATGAATAGTTGCAATATTGCAGACAGCATCTAACGTCGCTGCCTTCCGCTTAAGCTTATTACTCAAGCAGCAATGGGCTTTGCGACCCGTCCGTCGCGCCAAACTAAGCTTCACGGAAAAGAGAAGTTTGACCGGGCAACATGGTAGCCCAATTTAGTCATTTGTTCAATTTCCAGCCAAAAATTGTTGATTGCAGATGGTCTTTCGTATTCCGACTTGGCAGACACGCTCGAAAACCCCGCTCGCAACACGGCTCGATTTCGGCCACAATGAACTCACCGCGTAGCCCGCTGAAAGTGTGGGACCCAAGTAGGTCGGACCACGGTTCCTACCGGTTCTAATTGTCTGAAGTCTATGGAAACTTCACCTAGACATCGATCACAAAGGCCTTGAGAGTAATCCTTTATGAACAATGTAACGAAACTGTTCCTTGCGATTCCAGCGATCGCTTGCATGGCGAGCATCGCAAAGTGTGAAGATTGGCCAACCTTTCGGGGAGCCGATCGAACTTCGATTTCAAACGAAACCGGAATAATGACCTCCTGGCCCTCGGATGGGCCCGAATTGGTTTGGACTGCGAAAGGCGCAGGACGAGGCTATGCAAGTCCTGCGATCGCCGGCGGCAAAGTCTTCACTTTGGGCGACAATCTTTCGACCAAGGATGATAAAGACGAGTACCTTATTTGCTTCGACTTAGCTTCAGGCGATGAGCTCTGGACCACTAAGACTGGCGAAGCCTGGGACAGGCACAAGCAAGTGTCATGGAACGGCTCTCGAGCAACACCGACCGTGGACGGAGATTTGGTCTACGTGATCAGTCCATTTGGAAAGCTGTTTTGCGCCCAAGTTGCAGACGGAAGCATCGTTTGGCAAAAAGACTTTAAGGCCGATTTTGGAGGCAAGAAAAAAGACTCTTGGGGCTACGGCGAATCACCGTTGATCGACGGCGAAATGTTGATCTGTACGCCTGGTGGATCTCAGTCCACAGTTGTCGCCCTGAACAAAAAGACTGGCGAAAAAATCTGGAACTGCTCGCGGCCTGACGATGTCGGTGCAGGGCATTCCTCGGTTGTCATTTCCAATGTAGGCGGCAAAAAAGTCTACGTCCAAAACACGGGAATGGGCCCGATGGGAATTGATGCCGCCACCGGCGAGATGCTTTGGGACTTCTACATGAAACCACCCATCGCTTTCATACCGACTCCAATTATTGATGGTGATTATGTCTTTAGTGTTGCCGGCTACGGTCTTGGCGCCGCGCTTGTGAAGCAAGTTGTCCAGGACGATGGAAGTATTGGCATTGAAGAAATTTATGGTCCAAAGACGAGCTTGGGCAACAAGCACGGTGGAGTCATCTTGATCGATGGCAAGATTTACGGCGGACGCGAAGACAAAAGCGTTGTTTACTGTGCCGACATGCTCAGTGGCGAAGTAATTTGGGAAGAGCGGGGTGGCGGAGAACGTTCTACCTCCGTCATCTCCGCGG
>JBCCEO010000690.1:0-4598 GCA_039030255.1 Planctomycetota bacterium
CGGCAGCATTTGCTGTATAGTACGTGGCTTCGAAGACTTTGTCTCCGCCGGCTTTGTCCAGTTTGTCGAGATCTGCATTCTCGTCGAAGTTGTCGTACATCTCCGTTAGATGATATTGGAACACGCCGTCGGTGTATCCGTAACTAACGGTAGTGTTGTCACGGTGTTGCACCTGTGCTAGCAGGTCACCTGCACTTTCATCAACGAGAGCTGGCTGCTCCGCAAGCACGTCCTTGGGCTGGTAAGATCCGTAGAGGTAGCTGACAACTCGGTCCTCTGCATCGCTGTTACCTTCCTTGGTAGGATCCACAACTGATACTACGCGGAATTTGGTTTCACCGTTCTCCCACGCGAGCGCAATTGCTTTTTGTTCTCCACTTTCGCCATCGGGATTCGAATCGTTGAATGCCCCGTAAATGCGACCATTGCGACCGATAACGTACCATTTCTCGTCCGCAGCCATTCCCGCTAGCTGGAAACGAACAGGTTGGTTGACGTTAGTATTCTGCAGAATCTGAGCCGCCAAGTATTCCTCACGATTGACTATCAGTGCGGGAACTGGTTCTTCGTCTTGATTGTTGTTTCCGCCAGACTGATCGTAAGTTTCTTCCTCGTTATCTGACCCTGTATTCAAGGTCTTGATTACGATTTGATCCCCTTCGTCGGTTTCAACTCGCTCAATCAAAATCTTGGCGTCGTTTGCATCCTCGATGGAGATCAACTGTCCGGTGTGAATGTCGTAGTGATATTCAAGACCGTTTTCAGTCTGAAGAATCCATTCCGAACCAAAATGCGCGGGGTTCGAATCGAGGCCATCGTTCACTGAAATGTAAGTTCCATCCTTGCGTTCTTCGTTGAGCACAAAGCGGACGCTTTCATCAAAGTCTTTCAGATAGAGTTGACTATCGAACTCCGGATCTGGATTGAGATTTGGAATATGGACCCCACCATATTCAATGGGATCGAAGGTAAAGCGGTGCACGGAACCATCTGGTAATGTCGCAAACACGCGTGTGCCATGGGCGAATGCTTCTCCTAGTCCCGTTGTAACTCCGTGAGGATGAGAAACGGAAAGCTCCGACTGCAAGAAGTTCAATTGCCAACCGGGGCTAAAGTCGTAGTCGAGAGCGCCGCCGCCTTCTTCATCAATTTCGCCGGTGAGCCCTGAGTTGTAAGTTCGAATAAGAGGAATGGGCACACCACCAAGTGTTACATTGAGATCGGAGTCGGCCAATTCCAAGTTGCCAAGACGAGCTTCATTTTGGACTTCGATGATTCGCTCATCGACGGCTTTGATACATGCCTGTGCACAGCGAACTTCTAAGTACAGTCGATATTGTCCCGTTGGAATCTGTGTGCCGTCCACCACACCGATCAAGGTATCTCCGTTTGGTTCGTCTGGATCGGAGGTCCTGATAGCGGGCTCGTTTTTGGCGAGGTAAACGAAGTCGCTGGGATCCTCCATCGAAGTGAGTTTTAGATCGTAGACGCCAAGTCCGAAACTGTCAGAGTAGTTGGCGTTGCCTCGAACCTCGAATCGATCCGTGATCGGGGGCGAATCCTGGTTGTAGTTCAGGATCTTCGCGGTCTGATGTGCATCGTCGTCGTTGACGTAGAATCGGAGGTAACGATCCACTTTGTTGCGTGCTTCATCGTAGCCTTCTACGTAGATCTCTAGAATGCCCTGATTGAGTCCCCCCGTTAAGTCGACTTTCCACAATCCATGCTTATCCGCCTTGGCCAATGGATCGTCGGAGTCGTGCATTCCGTTGGTGGTGTAATCCGAGAGTTCAACGCCTAAGCTGACTTCGCTCGCACCTGTATTATTCGCGGAAATGAACCAAGAGCCATTTTGTCGATCTCCTGGATGATCAGGATCCTCTGGCAACAGGATTCCGCGGTTGTCGCGGACCTCTAGCCAGATGTCATACTCTGAGACCTGATCAGCCTGAATCTCGTCGCTTGGCAAGACGATATCGCCATCCGGACCTTTCAGATAGACGTTCAAAGTTGGAGGAGTGATGTCTGCAACGTCAACCGCAATCGACAGTGACTGTGTTGCCTTGGCCCCGTAGCGATCAATGACTTCAACGACGACATCCGAATAAGTCTTGGTCTCAAAAGAATCCGGCGTTTGCCAACGGAACACGCCCGTCTCAGGATCCAACTGCATGCCATCTTCGATTCCGCTATCACGCCTCAGCACATAAGTGAGATCGTCTCCATCTGCGTCAGTCGCAACGATTTGGTGTACCAAAGTAGTGGCGACATTAGCAGACAATAGCGAAGCCGAAGTTATCTCAGGTGCAGTGTTTTGGTAAGCCTCCAGTTGGAACGTAAGGAAACGCGTATTGTTGGCCACACTAGCGTGCGGGGATTCATCGGTCACAGCCAAGCGGAAGGTCTGAAGCCCCTCTTGGTCGGCGGTTGGCGTCCAAGTAAACAATCCATAGTCGCTGATTGCCACTCCCGCTAAATTGCTTGCACTCTGAATTTGATAGCCATACTTCTTCTTGAAGTTATTCTGTTCTTCGCCTGTATCCTCGGGTTGATCCTGATCAGATATAGTGAACTGGAATTCAAACTCATGTCCGATGGATACCAATCCACCGGAAGGATTCCCTTGGATCAAAGGTTCGAGGTTGACCAACTCATCCACGATCACAAGTTTGACTTTGGTTTGAACAGAAGACTGTTCGTTTTCTATTTCGTAAGCGCGAATATAGAATTCGAATTCACCTTGAGGCGGAGCAATCCAGCGAACATGGCCACTGCTGGAATCAATGGTGAGACCATTGGGGATCGATCCATTTGCGATTGGCAGTAGGTCGAATCCGAGCGCGTGATTCTCGGGATCATGAGCAAGTGCATCGAAGACGACGTTCGTTCCCGCTTCCCATTTCGTTGGAAATGTCGTTTGGAAAACTGGAGCTGAATTCGCCGACTTCACTTGGACTTTGAAGCTTTGCGTTGAGCCGGCACCCTGAGCACTGGAAACGCGAACGGTAACGTTGAATTCGTGGTCCAACAGTTCTTCGCCCGCCGTCCAATGTAACTCGCCTGTGCGCGAGTCAATTTGCATTCCATCAGGTGCATCTTCCAGGGCCCAAATGACACTCTGTCCCTGGTGAATCTCTTGAGTAGGAATCTGCAATCGTGGCTGATAAACCATCGTTTGATCTACCACAGCCGTATTCGGTGGCAGGTGGGTGAGATCGAATTCTGGCTTGTAAGGATCAAACAGGGTTGGGTCTTGGACCGTGAAGCGAATCACTTGACCGTACTGGGGCAACCCTTCTCCATCTAGTGACAGGTGAACACGCAGGTCGACATCTGTTTGCAATTGCTTGCGATGAAGAATTGCCTCAGTGTCCTGAGTGACCAGAGCACTAAGGCTCGTCAGTTCTGATGCAGCAAAATGAGTCGTTCCGTCGATCAGGGTCGCAATCTGTTCTACGGTTGGGCTGTTGTTGAATTCAATGGATAGCTTACGTGTTGTAGCGTTCCAGTCAATTTTAGGGTCACTCTCCGGGTTGTTCGGATCAGATCCTAAACTCGAATTGTGCTTGAGTTCGAATTGGATGTCGTCTCCAGCGGCTCCCGCAAGCGAGGCACCAACGGCATCAATACGCAATCGGACGGGATGCTCACCGCCTGTAAATATGTCGGCAAGTGTTCCTTCTTCGTGACCAGAAGGTTGACTGGAGCCCGCATCGGCCACTTCAAAGAGACCACCAAGCATTCCAGCAAAGATAGCCACATTCTCTGATGCAGAGATTCTCGTATCGATCGTGAAATCAAGCTTATTCTCATCAGGATCGTAAGCGACTTGCGCGTAGGATTCGGCGTATTGATAATCGAGTGTTGTATGATTTGCGACCGCTCCATCAACATAGCTTCCAGCTACGGCGTGTAGATCCAAAGCAATCCCACCTACTCCAAGCTGCACACCTGTAGCGACGGCAGGCACGTATTCCTTAGAGCCGAAGTAAACGATCGCAGTTGCGTTCTCAGCCCAGAGCAAATCTGCAGAAGGGCTCCAGTTCATCCGTCCATCAAAATGCCGAATACTGAACCCTTCTGGCGGATTCGACTGAGCCGGACCGAGTGCGCTAAACTGCAAACCATGTCCCCCACGATCAAGGAACTCAAACTCTTGATTCCAAGGTGTATTGGCAACCAATCGATAGGACTTAAAGGTCGGTACAATTGGAACAACGCTGGAATCGCGCACAGGGATCTTTATTCGAGTCGTGCTAGATTTCCCGTGGTTATCCGTAATCGTGAGAGCAACGGTATGATCCGCTGGAACGCCATTGGAACTAGCCCAGGCAGTGAGCGCCGGGTGAGGCCAGCGCAATTCGTGAGTTAGGTCGTTCGCGGCGCTCGGTACGATTTCAATGCCAGCCGCGATCGATTCTTCGTCCAGAGTCAGATGGGTAGTGTCATCCAGATTTGATTCCCAGGCAACAATACCAACACTGTAGAGTTCGTCCGATTCATTGACATAAGCAGGATACGGATCTTTGTAGTAGATCGAAGGAGGCGCAAAGATGTGAAATGGTCATGGGACACAGCATGTTAGCAAGCATTCGCAC
>JBCCEO010000691.1:0-4596 GCA_039030255.1 Planctomycetota bacterium
AAAAGATAGATACAGCTCGGACCTCTCCAGTCGATGACTCAACCGTGGTGCTCTCTGCCAATTGGAAAATGAACAAGGCGAAGGGCGTCATTCACAAAGAACTATGGGTTCTGCAGCCCGATGGAACCGCAAAAATAAGAGAAGATGTTTTTGAGGCCAAGGACTGACATTGCGGGAAAACGACTGCAACCAGAAACAAATCGGAATCCTTCTTCACTGATTGAAATCGCTGCAGAAACCGACCGTGTTTTCACGTAAATTGCCTTGGCCGATAAGATAGGCCAAGGCAACCCGTTAGCGGAAACTGTGGCTCACAGTTAAATAGGCTCCATCGCTTTCAAAGTCAGTAGCATATGTGCCGCTAGCTTGCATTTTCTTTTCCTTTGTCCTTGGCGCCGTTTCTTTTCTGCCGTTTGTCGCCCTTGTCCTTTTGGCCCCTGTCGCCCTGCTCCTTTCCGTCTTTGTTCTCCTTTCCCTTGCCATCTTTGTTCTTCTTTCCCTTGCCGTCCTTGTCCTTCTTTCCCTTGCCGTCCTTGTCCTTCTTTCCCTTGCCGTCCTTGTCCTTCTTTCCCTTTCCGTCTTTGTCCTTCTTTCCCTTGCCTTTTTGTTCGCTATCGTCGTTTTGGACCTTCTTCTTGTCCACTCCAGCACCGGGGTCGGCCTCGGCGGCGACAAGCGGCGGAGTTACGTATATGCAAAGTGCAATACACAGAGAAGCGAGGATTCTGGCGAGATTTACGTTCGAATGGATCTTCATTTGATTGACCTTGGTTGAGATGAAATTGTTAGGATGCGTTAAAGCGCTCGCTAGAACCTGTAACCAACGAGTTCCATGTTTTCCTACGAACTTTCTGACAACTTTTCGAATTTCGTTTGGCTGCGAGACCCTGTGGCTTCCACGCAGCTTCCGTCGCTCAAAATTCTGCTCCATATTCAGTGAGAAAATCCTACGGAATTCGCAGGAACACTATCTCGGTGCTAACGCAAAACGGTCCACTCGTGGGAGTGGACCGTGTTGGACATCGCAATCCTCACTCTTCAGCACCAGGACTCTCGGGGATCACGAGTTCCGCTTTTGAATGAGCCAGAAACCATTTAAATAGTTCCGGACGCGTATACATTTCGGTCCAAGCATCGTGATGGTCACGCTCGGGAGCCGTAAGCACATAACGATGCTCCATGTAGTTCGTCTCAGAAGCATCAGGATTGCTGAGTCTCAAGAACCGATCGTTACCACGACCCTCAAGTTCTTCAATAGCTTCCTCGGAGTTCTCAAAGGAGGAGTCGCCCGAGTTGTGAGCGATCCAAATGGCTGGCCCCCTCAACGTATCGAAGTTTTCAACCTCAGCAATGTTTCCGGCAATCGGCGCTATAGCTGCGAACATCTCAGGAAGCATGGAAGCCAGTCCCCAGGTACCGTGACCACCGCGGCTCAGCCCTGTTAGATAGACACGATTCGAGTCGCCGCCGTAGGACTCTACAACTGTTTCGATGATCTGACGAATCTTTTCAGGATGATCGCTGTACTGCCCTCCTTGGATGTGCGGCATCACGACGATAAAGGAATCCAAGATGAGCTGATTGCGTTCCAGATCCATGTCTTCCTCATCGCGAATCAATCTTGCGAGCCCCCAGTGATTGACGTTTTCAATAGGCCCGCCGACACCCCAAGCCCCGGTTAGTGCGACGAGGACTGGATATTGCGTTTCTTCGACGGTGCCATGGGAAACCGGCAGATAGAGCGAGTAGCCATCCAGCATCTCGTCGTCCACCTCAACGGTGGTCAATTTTCCGGGCCCAGGTTTATCTGATAGCTTTCTCATTGCTGCAGCGAACTTCTTGGCAGTGCCGGAGCTCAGTCCATTCCCGCTACCGCCCAAACCGCTACCGCCCAAACCGCTTCCACCCAAACCGCTTCCACCCAAGCCACCACTGCCTCCAAGCGAAACTTGCGTGCCATCCTGTTCGCTAGCGTCCATGACCTGAAAATCCAGATCGCCGGATTCACTGTGAACGCGAACGACGACCGAGCCTTCGTTAAACACGCGTTCGCTCCACTGCGTTTTTAATTCTTTGTCTTGCTCGATAGCGACGAACTCTTCAAGTCCTCGCTCAATGGGTGCCTGCACTTTGGCCGCGACATCTGAATGAATCACAAACGACAGCTTACCGTTGGCAGCACCAAAACTACAATATTCTGCTGGCGTCTTGCTCATGTGAACACGTACGTTCCCGTCCAGTGCGAAAGCTTTGGTAGTACCAAGCGTATTTTCAACAGCGATGTTGCCTCCAGAAGTCTGCACGTAAACTTCACCAGGGTTCTCACCGACCCAAGCACTGCCACCGGACATTTTCAAAGTAGACTTCCCTCCTGCATTCGCAAGATAGACATCACTATTGACTGCCAGAACTTCTGCTCCACCGGCACAGCCTGCGCGCAAATCGATTCGCGATCCTGTACCTTCGATCTCCAGTTGTCCTCCGATGTGGTCCAAGTAGATTTCTCCTGACTTTGCTAGGACTTTCACATCGCTATTCAGTTGCCCGATCGTGACATTTCCGTTCTGAGCTACAATTTCTGGGATGAAGTCTCTCGGCAAAGAAACACGCACTAGGACACGCTTCAGGAAATCGGAGGACTCTGCTGCTAGACCATCGTTTCGTTTCACCGACACCATGAATTGTTCATCGGAATCTGTTGTTTTTACCTCGTGATTTTCGAGAATCAACTTGGCTTGCCCCTGACTCTCGGCGACAACCCTGCGCATTATAGTTACCGCGATTTCGTTGGGTGTTTCGTTTGGTCGAATCACAACGTCACCAAAATCGACCGCTAATTTCAGCTTGCCGTTCGCCGAGACCTTAAAGGCCTGTTGCCATTTTTGATCGTAGGTTGAGGAAGTCCCAGTATCCCAGTCGCCACCGTCTAGTTCTTTCCACGTCACCTCCGGTTCATCGGAAACCTCAACGTCCGTCGCGGGCTCGGCAAAAAAGGATGCAAAGTTGACATTGGGCATCACTCCGCTGTTGCCTACGGTACCAGGTTCAATTGTTCCACCCTCCATATTGAGAGGCTTCGTCAAATTTTTCTCGACATGAGAGGATCCCGTTGAAAAACCAATCGCCTTGCCGTAGTCGGTCGACCAAACAATAAAGCCAAAAGCTGCGGCGGCAACTGCGGCCCAAACAATCCGATGCCCCGCTTTAGACCGCGTGGTTGAATCACCGTCCTTTTGAGGCTTCGCTTGCCTCCATTCGCGAGACGGTTTTTCTACCGCAGTTGGGCTTTGAAGATACGCCAACTCGCCTTCAAGGACTTGTGCAACCTCCTCGGCAGTTTGGAATCGATCTCCAGGTTCTTTCGACATCAAGCGTGCGATGAGCTCACACAGCCACTCCTCGATGTTTGGATTAGTTTCACGAATCGGCCTCGGCTCCGCTTGGCATACTCGATTGATTACACCAAAAAGCGTTTCTGCTCGAAACGGGGGTCGAGCTGTACAAGCAGCGTACATCAGGCTTCCTAAACTGAAGAGATCCGAGCGAGGGTCTACAGATTCACCTTTGGCTTGCTCTGGCGACATATACTGCGGCGTACCCGCAATGGTGCCACTTTGGGTTACGGAGCCTTCGTCTGCGACGCGTGCCAAACCGAAGTCCATGACCATGGCTCGATCCACGGTGTTCTCTAACATTACATTGGCCGGCTTCACATCGCGGTGCACGATCCCTTGTTTGTGAGCTGCTGCCAGTCCGCTTGCTACTTGGAGACCGACCCGGGTAACCTCGCAAGTATCCAGTGCTCCATTCTTATCGATGCGTTGCAGCAGAGAAACGCCGGGCACGTACTGCATTACGATATAGGGCAAGCCACAGCGTTCATCGACGGCATAGATGGGCACGATGTTCTCGTGCATCACGGCGGCAACAGCGCGTCCTTCACGCTCGAAACGTTTCCGTGCAGCGCCTTGTGAAGAATAGACTGGTGAAAGCACTTTGATCGCAACATATCGATTTAAAGCCGGCTCAAGTGCCTTAAATACTATGCCCATACTTCCTTGGCCAATCAGCCCGCATATTTCGTAGTTGCCTAGGCGACCAAGCATTCTGGGGTCATCGGTCGGCCCCAACATTTCTACTATACGATGCATTCGATCATCGTCAGCATCGTTTTCTATGTCGCTTGATGACGGGCCATTTTCTCGCAGTTGATGCCAGATGGTTTCCCCAGCGGCAGCTTCCTCGAGCCGACTTTGGCAATCTTGGCATTCATCCAGGTGCTCTTGGATATTGGCCTCGGTTTGTTCATCGAGTTTTTCGTGCAAATAATCTCTCAGTGATTGATCATCGAAGCACGTTTTCTGATTGGGCTTGGACATGCGTTCTCTCCAAAACGTAGACTTGTTTCACTCGTTACCCAGGTGCAAGTCGATTCCGTCATCGAGTTCTGCGATTTTCGCGCGGATACGGGCGACGATGCGGCACTTGGCCGTATAAACACTTCCAACAGGGATGCCGAGCTCTTGAGATACTTGCTCTGCTTTCTGACCTTCAACGGCCGTCTTGCAGAACGACAACCAGGTGAGTTCCCTAACT
>JBCCEO010000692.1:0-4581 GCA_039030255.1 Planctomycetota bacterium
CGCCTGTTCTTGTAGCCATTGCAAGGCTTGTGTCCCACCTTGGGCTTCCTGACGTTTCGCAAGTTGTCGGAAATAGTCACGGATCTTATTCCGCGTAATCGTTGCCAACCAGGATCGAAAGCTTCCCTTGGTTTTGTTTTTCTCAAAACCGACGATTCCGCGAGCAACTGCGGCAAAAACCTCTTGAACTACGTCGGGTGCATCGGACTCGGGAACGCCAGAACTGCGACACCAAGAGTATACGATCGGCCCAAACGTCGTGACCATTCGACTCCAGCCGCTCGGGTCCATCGCCTGGACTGCCCCAAGCAGACCGGTTGAAAGTGTTGGATGCTCTGGTTTTGGTGGTTCCATGTGTTTGGTGTTGTAGCTACAAACCACAGCACTCTCTACTAAGGTGATGTGATCGTAACGTCGAATCCTGTCCGAGACATTTTTAGGCCGGTCTTTTCACCGATAAGCTCCAGGATGTCATCGATGCTGACATTTTCAATCTTGAAACCTACGGTGGTCGCTCGTTGTTCTGCAGAAACGCTTGCTTCCCACTTCAGGTTGATGCCGGTGCTCAGCGCCAAATTCTTAAGAACATCTTCTGCCGATTTGCCACGTACCTCTAAGGACTTCACGGTCTTTTGGGACAAACTACTCGCGTCCGCAGCCACTTGTTGGACGGGTTTGCTCAAAAGAGCTTGATGTAAGGCACTGGGACCGTGGACTTCAAGCAGTTGTCCGTTACGACGAACTTTGCCACGATGGGTTCGAGCGAGTTTTGACAGAGCCGAACTGCGTTCGACAATCGGTCCAAGTTGCTCACGTTGATAAGTGCAACTCCAACTTGTACCGATCTGAAGGGGGACCAAGGTAAAGGATGAGCTTGCCGAAGAAAACTTCGGTATCACATCAAAGCCGCTACAAATTAGGATTAACTGCGTGGTCATCGAGCAGCTCCCAGCGTTGCCAGCATGTAATAAATCATGTGGCAATTCACCTTGCACTGGCGTATCGAATTTTTCTGCTACCGCCTGAAGCAAGCCGCTCGGCGTAGAGAGTTCTTCCCAGCTGAATAGGCTTTGGTCGACACGGCCATTGTTGGCACTGGAAACCTGATCGTGGAGAAGAATCTGGGCACGCTGCAGCCGCGGCAAAATGCCTTCTGGACCGATGTAGAGCACTCCTTCCAACAAGCCCATTTCTGAATTCGTTTGGTCTTCAATCTGTTTTAAAACAGAAGTTAACGTAGCTGATCTGCCCGCCTGAAGAGTTAGCGGGGTGTTTGGATCAATGCGACGATCAATCCAAAGGGCCAACCGATGCGAGCTTGAAAGCTCTTGTAGCCCTTCTCGCAAGGGTTTGTTTTCCCAAAGCACCCGGGCAGGCCCGTTCAACTCCTGAATCGCCTTCCGCGAACTAGGGATATCCAAAAGGTTGTATTGGACTTCTGGATTCTGGTTATTGGCCTGGACAGCTAGCATCGCATTTGGAGCCAGCATTACAGCAGCTAGTGTGAGGGCTAGAACGCGCATATTGATCTTGGGGTCCGGAAGTGAGGCGAGTTCACCGGACTCGCAAGTGTCCATGCTAACGCGCGTCGAGTTGCAAAAATATTGCCGCCAAACATCGAAGAGTTTTGCTAGGGAGACGCAGCGCATTCTGCTTAACCGGAATAGAGTTCACATGGAGTTCGTAGGGTAACGATATTGCGGGCTTTTCCGCCACGCCTAGAAGCACAGTAGCCGGTATGTGATTTCTTATTGCGGCGGATTCCTGACCTCAATAAAAGCATGCATTGATCAAAGAATTCCACGCAAGGCGACCGCTGTTGGTGGCAAACAATTGCTCTTACGCAGATGCTAATTATACTGGAAACCGAATTCAATGATCCCCGCACCCAATGGCAATTTGCGAGGGATTCCATTGAGATTTTGCTGAAACGAAGGAATCTGTTTAGCGGAATTCAATCATCAACGGGCAATCCACGATGGAATGCTGACTATGGCAAGGTTATAGTCGCCACCAAAACACAATCCGACGCTCGGAAATAGATGTCTCCGGGCGAAAGATTGGGCACTTGAGGCAACGAGCTGCAGTTGGCGGCTTGTGCTAGAACCCTTCACGTGATTTTCCAGTGTATGAAGCAACTCGAATCCCAGTCTTACTCCGATTTTATCAACGTTATCTGAACGACGGTGAAACCGCGCGATTTATCACGTCTGTTGCAACTCGTTATAGCCTGGGCACTTTAGAACGCATGGTTGTCGGTGGTGATTTGCATCATCGCCGCGCCGCTGCTTTGGCACTTGGCTTACTAGGCGACTCAAACTCGTTTGAGGTGCTAGGACCACTGCTGCGGCATGAAGACCGCAAGCTTCGTTTGGTCGTTGATGATGCTGTTCGCTCGATCGCAACACGCGAAGGCAACATAGCACATCGCCAACAATTGGAACGCATTGTGCGCTCCAACGACTGCGGCGCCTTCGAGCGTTCGATCGAGCTGGCTTCCGACTTGATCGAAGGAGGCGATGCAAGCGCGGAGGTTTATCACCAACGCTCTCTGGCGCTTTTCCAAATGGACTCGATAGAGTGTGCCATCGACGATTGCCGGCAAGTCCTAAAACGCAACGAATTCCACTACGGAGCCATGGTCGGACTCGGGCACTGTCATCTGGAATTGGGCGATCTTATGGAAGCCCTTAATTGGTTCAAAAAGTCCTTGGCAGTTTTTCCTGACCTGGAGCCGGTTCGAGTTCAAGTGAAACGACTTGAAAGAGCGATCCAGGAACTCTGAACGCTTCAGCCGCAGCGAGCAGCACAGCTCGCATTGGCGTAAAGCCTAGTCGTCCTCTGCGCTGTTTGCGATCGGTCTCACCCCGAATGTCTCAACGAGCACAGCGTAAAAGGCTGGTACGAGGAACAGGGTTAGCACGGTCGTGAAAAGTAGGCCGACGATCATGCACCAGGCTAGTCCAACCCAAAGTGGACCACCGGTTAGTGCTAATGGAATCAAACCTCCGACGGTGGTCGCTGTCGTCAGGAATATGGGAAGCATTCGTTGCTTTCCGGCTTCGATGAGACAGCTTCGGAACTCCGCGACGCTTAGGCCAGCAATAGGGCCGTCTCCCTGAGACTCTTTCGATTTCGCCGCAATCAAAATGTCTGCAAATTCTACAAAAATGATGGCCGTATTTAGGACGATGCCAAACAAGGCGAGAATGCCCAACTGCGGCATGAAGCCCAAGGAGTTGTCCGTAAGAAATAATCCCAGCCAAGCGCCAACGAGAGCAAGCGGCAGCGTTCCGATGATAATCAGCGGTTTTGCAAACCCGTTGTATTGAAATACCAAGCAAAGCACGATCAAGATCAGCGAAGCAGCAAAACTCATTCCCATTTGTCCCGCCGCATCTTGGCTTTCGGCATAAGAGCCTCCAGGTTCAATCCAGTAGCCTGCTGGCAGCGTTTTTTGAATCGTGCCAATTGCGGTCGAGTCTGGATCGCCGGGGTCAGTGCGGTCTTGCAACAATCGATTGACGACGTCGTTACCCGTTACACCGGGTTCCATCCGCGAAGAGACCTCGATGACTCGATTCATGTTACGGCGTTCAATCTTAGCAAGTTCCCAGGCATATTCGAAGTCCGCCAGTGCGGCTAAGGGGACCTTGCCTTTGCTGCCTTCAACATACGATTCCTGCAATCCGCGAATCGAACCTCGTTGATCCGGCTTGAGCCGAAAGTAAATCGGAATCTGATGATCGCCTTCACGAAATGTCGTCAGTCGCAGCCCCGAATAATAGGAATTTAAAGTGCGAGCGACTTGTGCGTTGGTAACGCCAGCGAGCGTTGCTCGGTCCTTATCAATATTGACGCGAATTTGATAGCCATTAACGCCCCAAGAATCATTGACGTTCCAAGTCTCAGGCTGCTTATCCACGACTTGCCGCAAATCCAGCGCGGCTTGGCGCAGTACTTGGGGATCTGCGAATCCATTGCCAGTGATTCGAAACAAAAGTGGATCGGCCGGAGGTCCCAACGCCAACTCGATAGGAACAATGCGTGCACCGACAACCGGCTCGATTCCCAAATCTTCGTCACCTACTACGCAAGCGTGACGCAGCCGCTCCGCAAACTCTGTCGTATATCCTCCATCGCTCGTACGAATCAAGATTTCTGCATAATTCGCACTCCGGGGTTCAGGATCCCAGCCCAAGTGCCAACGTGAGCCTCCGCCCCCCACCAACGTACGCATGGAACGCAATCGCTGAGTCTTATCACCAATCTGCGAGTCATTTTCAACGACTGCACTGAGTTTTCTGATGATCTCTTCCACTTGTCGGGCAATCTCGTCGGTCTGTGCAATGGTAGCTGTTTGCGGCAATTCGATTTTGACCGCAAATTGATCACGGTCAGCCTGCGGAAAAAACTCGGAGCTAACCGGGAGATTCAGAATCGCGATACAAATGAGAATTGTTCCCGCAACGGTGACCCACTTGGCGGCAAGCACGAGCCTGACGAGGCCTTCGTAAAGAAGCATGATTGGGTTGTAGGATTCCGATGTGGATTTTGAATCCTGAGTCTTTTCCTCCTCTA
>JBCCEO010000693.1:0-4581 GCA_039030255.1 Planctomycetota bacterium
ATTCCGCGACGGGGCGAGCCTGTCGGCAGAAATTCGCCAAGAACTAAAAAGAGCAGGGCTAGAGGCTTAGGCCGTTGGATTAGTAGATTAAGGGTGCGTTGCCGAGATCGGTCGTTGATATTGCTGCTAAATCAACTCCAATTCCATCAGAGGCAAGACACAATGGCTTAACTCCCGAGATCAAGATGCAACGTAAAAACAATCCGCAACGTCATTGAAGCTATCCCAGATGATCGCTCATCGATTTGGAGCCTACGTTTTCAACAACATTTTTGTTCACAAGAAGCGGCTCGGCGCTAAGCCTGCGCCTTGCCGCTCTGTTCCGTCAGATCCTAGAACCGAAAGCGTTCCTCTTCGTCCTCGGCGAATGGATCAAATTCATCCAGCGGGAAACTGCCGAAGTACTGATCTGCGGCTTCTCCTTCTGCAGAGGCTTCTCCCTCCCCATTGGCTCCGTCGTTGAGCCGACTAATGACAAGCAGTGCGTCGATGGGCGAGATAACGTCGTCATCGGACACATCGAGGAAGAATCCAGAAGAACGCGCCTCGTCAACGAAGGTTGCAGATGATCCGTACTGGTTCAAGAAATTGATCAATAGCAAAGCATCGATGGACGACACACTGGCGTCGTTGTTAACGTCCAATGCCAGTCGTTCGTTGTGCAGACCTACGCTACTGACCGAGCAGGCGCCGACGACTCCGCTGCAGTCCGTGGCTTCCGGATCTACCAGGGTAATCGTGATTCGCACAATTGGCGTGTCGGCATTAAAGGCGGACTCTAGATTGCTGCCGGTCGGCAAGCCGGTGCCAATGAAGTCGTCCAGTCCAGCATGACTACGCACCACTCCATTCTCATCCACACTGGTTCCACCTTCGGTCGAGAAGGCGGCGCCACCCGCAGGATCATTGACCTCAGTCCCCGCATCGTAAACATCAGCCCCAGTCAAAGTAAACGACCAAGCACCCTGGAAGTTCCCGTGAACATCAAACAATTCGTAGCCACGCGGGTCCAGGTTTGCTAAGAAGGCATCATTGGACGGAATGACCATGCTGGCAAAGCTCAAATAACGATTGATGTTGGTGTCGGTGACTTCGATGATCTGCGTAACGGACTCACCAGGCTCGAATACCGGAGCCCCAGGGAATCCTTCTGGCGATGTAATCACAGTATCGATGCCTGCATTTTCCGAAGCAAAGCGAGCAGCTAGCTGACTAGGATCGCCTTCTTCAGCAATCAATTCCAGTCCATCGAAACCAGCCGCGGATTGACCAGCTCGCGCGATTTCAAAGTTGCCATTGTGCAAACCGATCCAGAATGGAGTTTGAGCCAAGCCACCGATTTCCGTCAGGGTCTCAATCTGAACTTGAATTCTGATGCCAACATCAACGTGAAATTCGCCAACAGTCTGCCTTTCGTTTCCTTGGCTGAAAGTATCTCCAACCGAATCTTGCACGATTGATATTTCATAGCGACCATTGTTGCGTCCCGTAAACTCGCCGTCCGATGTCGCGATGGTATACGTTACGGTTACGGTGTTGGGAGTCGTCCCATCGGCCGCGTCGACCGAATAGCCGGTGACGTTCAGGGTTTGTCCGAGTGGTCCTACGACTTGAAGATCGTCTAAACCAAATCTAGTGATATCGATCCCGGATGGATCATCGTAAGTAACTTCGATTTGATGACTTTCTGCTCCTACTTGGAGTACATCATCGGCTTGAGACAAAGTGGCGGTCGGTCCATCCAAGTCGATGGGGTCAGACGAATTACCAACCAAGCTGACAGTGATACGCGCAACGGGTGTACGAGCGAAGAACGCTTGCCCTAACGCTTCACCGGTTGGCAAGGGCGCTCCGATAAAGTCATCCAAGCCAGCGTGGGAACGGATGACTCCATTTTCGTCCACACTTGTGCCTCCGCTGGTCACAAAGGCGGCGCCACCGAGTGGATCGTTCACTTCCGTTCCGGCATCCCAGATATCTTCTCCGTACAGTGTGATAGATTGGGCGCCCCGGAAGATTCCACGACTATCGAACAATTCGTATTGTGTTGGATTCAAGTTCCCTAAGAATGCGTCGTTGGATGGAATGATCATGCTGGCAAAGCTGAAGTAGCGATTCACGTCCGTGTTCAAAACTTCGAACTCCGCAAAGGCCGTTTCTCCGGGCTCGAAAACAGGTGCTCCGGGAAAGCCATCCGGGGCCGTGATCACACCGTCAAGTCCGTCGGACTGGTCTGCAAAAGATTGCACTACACCGCTCACATCTCCGCCTTCTGCCAGTGCTTCAAGCCCAGGAAACTCACTTGCAGCCGTTCCAAGTCTTGCGACTTCAAAATTGCCCTCGTGGAAGCCTACCCAGAAAGGAGTTTGCCCAAGTCCACCGAGACCAGACAGATTTTCTACTTGTACTTGCAACCGGACACCGACCAGGACGTAGAAATCACCAACTCGCGTTTCGGCAATCGAATTGCCAAGCGTATCGACGACTGCGTCCTCGGCAACGACAACGTTGTAAACTCCGTTGTCAGTCGACGAAAAACCGCTCCCACTCAGTGGAGCAACTTGATAGGTCGCAACCACTTCTGATGGTGTTGTCCCGTCAGGTGCGTCTGTTGTGTACGACAGCACTTGAAGCGGTTGTGTGAAATTTCCAAGGACTTGGATATCATCAATGCCAATTGTAGATGGATCGACCCCTGATGGATCGCTGTAGGTCACTTGCACTTCGTGGGTAGCGATTCCCGACTGCTCCACGTCCGTCGTTTCGAGACTTGCCTGGGGGCCCGCCGAATCTACAGGATTGGAGGGATTGTCATAGAGACTGACCGTGATGCGAGCGATCGGTGAAATGCCTTGAAATGCTCGAGCTAGGGCTTCGCCAGTTGGCAGTTCTGCACCTAGGAAATCGTCCAATCCTGCGTGCTGTGTAATCACACCGTTTTCATCGACTGAAGTCCCACCCGCGGTTGTGAAGGCAGCACCTCCGGTCGGATCGTTGACCTCTGTGCCTGAGTCCCATATTTCGTCGCCGTAGATTTCGATCGTCACGGGACCTTGAAAGTCGCCGAATCGGTTGAAGAGCATGTATTGCCGTGGATTCAAATTCCCGATGAACGCATCGTTCGATGGAATGATCATGCTGGCGAAGCTAAAGTAACGGCTCTGCTCAGGGTCATCGACATCGAAGCTGGCGGTGACGACTTCGCCGGGCTCGAACACGGGTGCACCTGGAAATCCATCCGGCGCGGTGATCACCGAGTCGTTACCATTGCCATCGGCTGCAAATCGCGCTACAAGAGGACCAACGTCCCCGCCTTCCGCAAGCTCTTCCAAACCGCCGAATTCACTAGCGCTGACGCCGGCCCGAGCGACTTCAAAGTTTCCATCGTGGGCCGCGATCCAAAATGGTGTCTGCCCCAAACCACCCTCTTCGGCCAAGCTTTCTACGATAACTTGCAAACGCACGGGGATATCAACATCCAGGTCACCCAAGACGCTTGCCGATGCCTCATGTGCAAATACATCCCGTACTTCTCCCTCCACAAATTCGACGCTATAAGTGCCGTTGTGAATGTGTGTAAAACTACCGTCGCTCGGTGCAATTTCATAGGTAGCAATTACTGTCCTCGGAGTAGTACCTGTTGCTGCGTCCGTCGTTACACTGAGCACGTCTAGCTCTCGCGCAGCGGGTCCTAGAATCCTCAAGTCAGCGGTGTCAATGCTGGTTGGGTCAACTCCAGAAGCATCATGATAGGCTACTTGGATTTGGTGAGAATCAGCCCGAGCGGTGACCGGAGTCGCGACCAACTCTGACTTGGGCGCTTCGCCATCAACGGGGCCTGAAGGATTGCTTGCCAGGCTTAAAGTAATCCGAGCAATGGGAGTCAATGCTGTGAATGCGCTTTCTAAGTTGTCTCCGGTTACTAATTCTGTTCCGACAAAATCATCAAGTCCAAGGTGTTGTGAGATCAAGCCATTTTCGTCGCTCGAAGTACCACCTGCCGCGCTAAATGCAGCACCTCCGACTGGGTTGTTGACTTCTGTTCCAGCATCCCAAATCTGGTTGCCGTAGACCACGATCGACTGTGGCCCAAGGAAGCTACCGCCCGCATCAAAGATCTCATAGGCTTGTGGATTCAGATTGCCGATAAAAGCATCGTTGGACGGAATAACCATGCTCGCAAAACTGAAGTAGCGACTTGCCTGGGTATCATCAACAGTCAGATCCAGCGACGCGACTTCTTCAGGATCGAAGACTGGAGCGCCGGGAAAGCCAGCGGGCGCAGTTATTACCGCGTCATTGCCGACATTCGCTGTTTGAAATCGCGTTGAAACGCCACTTGCGTCACCTTCTTCGGCAAGAGCTTCTAATCCGCCAAAGTCAGCAGCAGACTCGCCCAAAGTTCCTATATCAAAGGTTCCATCGTGGGCTGCCACCCAAAAAGGAGTCTCGTACAATCCTCCTTCAGGGGCCAGGTTTTCTACACTAACGCGCCGCAAAACGGGAGAGGTGCTGCTGCAGTGCAACGAGCGTTTGAGTGAAGAGGCGATGCAGAAGCTGCGTGATGCAAATTTGCGACAG
>JBCCEO010000694.1:0-4579 GCA_039030255.1 Planctomycetota bacterium
CGAACCAGTGCGGCAAACTGTTACGTTGAACCCTGCATTGGAGAGCACAAATTCGAGCAGGTTTGCCAACGCAAAACTGTCTTCTGCTACCAAAATGTTTTCCATCGTGCTCCCCAGCTCGATTACCTTCGCCAGTTCTTTCAGGCGACTAGTAGTTGATATGCGAGGTCATGTTGATGCGCAACTCACCTGTGGTCGCGTTATACAACCAACCTCCGGCGTCATCGGCGTCAGCAGCCACGATTGGATTACTCGTCACAGCTTTCACCGCTGCGCTCTCTGCTCCACCGACAGTTGTCGATGGAAACGGGCTCTTCAAATAATCGTTCAGGTCTGTGTTCAACGTCGCTGGATAGCTACCGTTGTCGGCCCGATACAACTCCACTGCACCACGCAGTGTCGACAGAGACTGGAGTGACGCCGCTTGTCGTGCGTCATCTGCTCGGTCGTAAAACTTGGGAACCGCTACTGCTGCGAGGATCGCGACAATAATGATTACAACGACAAGTTCAATTAGTGTGAATGCCCGGTTCTGTCTGAAGTTCATCTGGAAGGGTCCTGAAAAGTCGTGGAGCTTGGGCAGTCGAGCGAGGCTGCCGACGTGGTTCCGCCTGTCCTGTGAGGAAACCTAGCCTACGACGCATAACTGGCAAAAACTTTTCATAGTGAAATTGCTTCTGACCGCCCTTTTTTGGTCTCGGTCAATCGTTTTGCATCACCTTGCCGATACTATTTGAGCCCAAAGGATTGCAAACTGCGAACTTTAACGGTTCTTCCGAATGTCCACTTCCAACTGCCAAACTCTCGATACCTTGCGTTCTTTTCTCGAAGAACGGATCCCAGTTGGATTTCTGGTCGGTACGCCCGTTACCTCTTCTGAGCTAATTGAACTAGGCCACCAAGCGGAGATCCTGATTCCAAACCTGCTTTTGGAAAACTGGGAATCATTGTGCTCTGAACTAGAGCAAAGCCGAGAAACCCGCAGCATCGAGCTCACAGAGAATGTTTCGCTTGTCGTGATTCCCTTCGTTTGCGAGGGGCAGAACAGCATCGTTGCCAGTATCGTCAGCGGCGATGTGCCAGTTGGCCAGCAGATGCTGCAAAACGCACTGGAATGTTGGAGCCTGCAGCAAGAACACCAATTTTCGCAGGCTGCCCTTCAAGAGTCCGCGATGCAACTTGCTCAGAGTTTTGAAGAACAAAACTGGCTGCGCGGCTTCGCTCGAAACGCTACCAGTTTCTCCGAGTTTGCGACGGTCAACGAGATCGCCGAGAAAATATTGGAGCCACTGGTATTTCTCCTACGCGCCAAGGACGTGTTTCTCATAGTCCTTCCAGAGGAGTCCGAGTGCTCTGGGCTCATAAGCACTAGCTACGGAAGCTCTGGCATATCGGTGAAGTCCATTGAGGGACTCTTGCACCGAATGCGGTTTGGCAAAAATTCTCCACCGCTAGTTCGCAATAATGTTGAACTGAAGTTGCCTGAGTGCACGCTGCATTCAATAGTGGCAGTCACGATTTCCGACGCGACGCATCGTGGTTTCTTGATTGCAGTCGAGCGCTCGGAGCAATTCCATCCCAATGGAACTCCGATCTATGATGCCGAGTTTGGCAGTGTCGAAGTTGGGTTGTTGGAAGAAGCTGCTGTACTTCTCACAACTCAGACTCAGAACATGCGACTGCTCTTGCAGAGTAACGAATTGTTCCTGGGTACGCTGCGAGCGATGAGTAGCACGATTGATGCGCGTGATCCGTATACTCAGGGACACAGTGAACGAGTAGCCCGTCTGTCCTACGATCTGGCGCAGATTCTGGGTCTATCCGACGAGGCTTCCCACGAAATTTATCTTTCAGGCGTGCTTCACGACATTGGAAAGATTGGAATTCCCGACAACGTCTTGCTGAAGCCAGGTAAGCTGACGGATGAGGAATTTGAGATTATCAAACAGCATCCGGTGATTGGTCATCGTATCGTTCAACGTCTCGGGCACCTGCAATTTACCTTGCCGGGTGTACTCTATCACCACGAACGTTGGGATGGGCGCGGGTATCCTCAAGGACTTGCCGGACAGTCTATTCCCTTGATGGCACGCATTATGGCCGTCGCTGATGCGTTCGACGCCATGACCAGCTCTCGGCCCTATCGAACCGCAATGCCACTGGAGAAATCTCGCAGCATTATCAACAGTGGTGCTGGAGAGCAGTGGGATGCTGAAGTCGTTCAGTGCTTCAATGTCTGGTTAGAGACCAAGTTTGATGCCTCGAAATTGAAGGTCGAGGCGAACTCACTCATCCCAGTCAATGCACCGATGGAACATTTGGCCCAAGCCGTGATGACACTAATTCACTAGTTGATGCTTGGGACAATGTCGCGACGGACTGATAAGCGAACTAGGTTTCGCGCTTGTCCAGCGCTACGATTTGGCCAACCATGAACCACACGCCGAGAAAGAATGCAGCTATGACTGCATGAAACCACTCAAGAGACATGGAAGACTTTACCTACATCACGCGAATCATTTAGCGCGTCTTCCATGCGCTGGGACGTGAATTCTGGCTCCTGAATTCACAACAATTGATCTCATGTGATGAGACGTCGAGACCAACCGTTAGTATTTCGACTTCCGTCCTCAAGGCAAACGAGAAAAAAATATTCTTGCTGCACCTCTTCCCTGACCGGCAAGGCTTAACAAAGTCGCGATCCTAATGCATGCTATGTAGCGATTATGAGGACCCCGATTGGAGCCGCCGACGCGATCGAGCTCTACCAGCTCTGATTGGTCCGCTGGATATTGGCTCACTTCGGATCGGCCAAAGACTGATTTGTGAGCTATATTTCAATCAAAGGGCTATATCAAATCGATTGTTCAGCGGGCTATGAACATGATACAACCAGCTTCATCTGTGCTCTCTACGGCTTTACAGAAGAGCTTCCGTGATCTCGATGTGGCGGCGGAAAAGATTGCTGATCCAAGAAGTGTCGGCGATGCGGAACCGATTAAGGATCTGAAGGTTGCCGAGCACGCCTCTCGAGCCACCATCGCTGCCTTGAAAGTTGTGAACGACACGACGGACCATTTGATTGATATTGTGGTTTAGGCTGACGTTGACCAAATCAAAGTGCGCCGATTTTAAGTCGCTCAAGACAAAGGGCGAACCAACGATCAAGGAGACCATTAAGTTCAAATCGACGAGCTATCCGCGCCGCATCTCCCGCTGCCTGCGAAGCTTTGTCTATTGCGGTTTGGACGCTGTGAAAGACGCTGTGATTACCATCGAGCCACAATCGAATCCTGCGTCGACTTCTGGCAAGCGAAGCATCCTGTCTTGTGCGAAGAATATCTTCCAAGATCGTTTCTACAACCTCTAGCAATACTCGCGTTTCGGTCCAATCGGGACGATCCACATTCTTTGCTGAAATCCATACTGCCCAGTCCGGGAATTGGCTCAGCTGCTGGGGCGCTTCTATCACATCAGAAAGTGAGACTGCTGTTCGACTCACCCAGGTGATCCCTTCTTCGCACGCTTCGGCTCGTCGTAAATAATCCAAGAATTCACTCATCAATTCACCTTGTTCTTCTTCGATCGAAACTCTCCCGCATTACCCAACGGCGAACTGTCTCGATCGCTCGGTACTGCTCTCCCGCCAATCGTCGGATTGAATCATCTGAGTCGTAGGAACATACGTCGCTGGACGGAAGGACCATTTCCAGAAGATAAAGAGCCTTCCAGTTATTCGGTTGTGCTGCTTTTTGGATTATCAATGGAATCGACATTTGTCCAAGGCAAAGAATACCATGTGCGCTCTGTTGGTTGCGGTATTTCTCCAACGCTGACTGATCGAGCAACACTGGCTGGTTGACGAGCTGACACCAATCAGTGAACTCTACTTCAAATTGATTTACGAAATTCTCATCAATCTCGCGTACAACTTCTTGTATGAATGATTCTTCGTAGGACGATAATCCATAAGACGGTAAATTCGTAAATCGTTTGTTGTATTCGGATGCCAACCGCTTCTGACGACTCCACGCCGATTCGTAAGCTAACTTCACGTCACCGTAATTCGAACTCAAGCCCGCTAGATCTGATAGATAGTGAGTTATCAAGAAACTCTCTCCGAGTTTACTCGTCCAATAAAATTGGTCCTCAAGACTGGGAACGGGCATATATCTCGCTACATGCTCGATTCGCATAGAACTACCATAACCCGTTCCGTAAGCGACCACATCTGAAGTCGCTACACTGCTGGTCTCAAAATAGTCGACTTCATTAAGAATCTTCGTTAAGGTCGTTCGATTGGTGGGCAGCAATACGTTATGTTTTTCTCCCAATACCCATGCAAAGCAATTGTAATTTGGATCCTGATTGCCAATGATCCATACACTAGGAGAAATGCTCGGAAAATCTTTACGCAGGTGAGACAGCTGATGCTCTGTTATTGGATAAGGATTTCGCAAGTACGGATGTGGATAACGCATTATTCAGCCCTCTTAAACTCTGTTGCACCACTGCGTTATCCTGAAAATGGTGATAGTTCTAATCCGAAATTGCTATCTACCGTTACTATATAATCTTC
>JBCCEO010000695.1:0-4571 GCA_039030255.1 Planctomycetota bacterium
AACAGATTCCCGCGGGCATGACAACGATAAAAATCCGCTTCGCATTTTTCTGAATCCTTCAACCCGACCCGAGTCCGTCAAAACTCTCAAGTCCGGATACAAGACGCCATTCTGCGAATTGTTGGAGTGCTGGCGAGACGCAGGCGACTTAGAATAAGTGGAGGCGAAGCCTGCCGAATCGACCAATTGCGGACAATCTGGCTCAAATGAATGCAAAAACCCACATCCTGAGAAAAGAAAGCGCCGTTAACGTGCCAAAAATGGGCCACCAAAGACCAGGAGTGGTCCGATGGAGTAGAAATAGCAGTTATTCCGGGCAAAACTGTTGATTAAACGAATTCTGCGTCGACGAATCACCCTTGCTACCCACCATATTCTCAGCTTTGAAGATGAGATTTCGATGAAAAACATCAGTCGAAGAGAAGCACTAACGCTGACCGCTGTGGCAGCAACGGCAACCGCTGCTGGCTGCAATTCCTCTAAAGTGGGCGAGGCCATTACAAAACCGCTCGCCGCAGCATCCCAAGAAATCGAGGAGAATCTGGAGAGTGCCTCCACCGAAGACCTCAAGGGACTGAAGCTCGCCTTGCGCGGATACGAAATCGTTTCGATGGCAATCGTTGGTCGGATCGTGTTCTTGCCTTACCCCGGCATGCGAATCGTCTCAGTCATGATCGTCGCGACCGCCGCCACGGCTAAACTCGCTGTCAAATACATTGACGACGAATTGATGATGCGCAAGCTTGAGGAGCCACTTAGCGAAGACGAGCGTTCAAAAGTGGAATTCGATGGGCACATCGCCTTCGCGACCGCAAGCGGATTAGAACAGAGAGAATACTTGGCCCCAACCGTTTACGAAGAACAGCCGTAACGCAAGTCTAAGGCATATCAAACAGCGGACGACTGAAAATGAGTGCGGAACAGCTGACGCAAGTCAGCAAGAAGGTCGGGGAAAAAGTTGAAGATGGCATACTGTTGCGGACACAAGCCTTGGTTTGCCCAACATGCGAGTTCAGGTTCAGTGCTCGAAACGCTCTACGCTTTAGTCACATCCGGACTCCGCAAAGTGCTTCCGAGAAGGAAGAATAGCACCGAGAATTCCTTAGGCTATACCGGTGCGATTTTTTGCGTCAAAACGACGCAGAACATTATTTTTCTGGCGGCAGATGATAGAAAAAGCTCTCCAACAATCCACCAAGAGTTGTGTCGTCACGCCGTATCCGAGCTGAATGCCTGTGAACACATCTATCCACAAGCCACTGAAGTCAAATTTCAGTTTTCAAAGAGCCCCACAATAATCCTGCATTATGTTGGCGGCGAAAACCGACTGGCACATTTCGTTTCAATGCTCTAATGGTGAGGTTAAAAATACCTGTTCCATTTTTGCACGGCGCGGAACACGCCTTACCTATCAAGAAACCTATGCAAATCTTTGGTGAAAACGCCTCCCAGTCTCTTGTAGCTCGTCTTGAAGCTTGCGGCTGGTTTCCTGATCGCATCGCGTCAACAGAAAGCTATGCGACCAAACTGCAGAAGTGGTATGGGATCACGATGCACGCTAGGGCACACACTTTTCTTCAGCAGTTCGGCGGCCTTTCGGTGCGTGCCACAGGATCAGAATCCTTCATGCTGATACCAACGAAAATTCGAACTAGCCAGGGTAAAGGCCATTTATCATGGGATGATCCATCCCTTTATCCGATAGGATATTGTCGTGATGGTACAATTCTGCTTATCAATACATCCGGGAACACTTTTCTATACTGGGATTACCTGCAGACCTTTGCTAGAAACGAATTCCAAACCTTGATACGGCTCACGGGCGGGAATTGATAAGGACTCAGAGAAAATCCTGAGAGGCTGAAAGAATGGGAGCTCTAGACCACCATTATTGCTCGGAACTCGCTGCCAAACACGGCCTCCCAGCGAACTGGGAAGTAGCAATCGACAAATTCAAGACACCATTCGGTCGGCGTGTGGTAGTCGGCGTGAGAAATAAGAAAACCGGTGCAAGCTTGACGGACACTGCCGTAGGAAACTTGACCAAACGCGACCTCGACCGACACGCAACCGCGATGATTGCGAAGCTAGCCAAAGAACTTGGCCACGATTCATAACACCATGGCTGACGTCATCAGAACACACATCGAGGGATTCTGGCCCGACAATCTCGCCGAGTATTTCTCTTGGGAGTTGGGGCCAATCAAGAGCCTTGCTCCCGATTTCCGTGTTTGTCGGGTTTCGCCCAAGTCTCCAAATGAACCTTGGACTTACGTTTCGATAGGCGCTTCCGCCCGCGAACTCGAAGAGTATTCGCTCGAGTTCGTTCTTCGAACAGCCTTCGAAGATCCACTTTTCCTCGAAGTTCTCGCAATGGTAACCCACTACCATCTCAGTTCGGAGCAACCTTTCGATCTTGGAAGCTTGATCAACTTTGGACGCCCATGGGCCAAGGATTCATCCTGTGACCACTTTCTCGTTTCATTGCCATACCCACTTGGCCCTAAGCTGGAATGGCTTCACGACGAACAAATGCCCAAATCTAACGTTCGATTCCTTTGGCTGATGCCCATCTATGCCAATGAAGCAGCTTTTGCTCGGACAAAGGGTGCCGAAGCCTTGGAAGACCTCTTTGAGGAACATGAGATCGACGCGATCGATCCGCGCAGAAATCCAGTTGCTTAGCCTGGTAGGCCGCACGGTTTTAGACACAGTTAAGGCAGGACCACTGCGGAACCAAGAGCTCGGGCTCGGAGTTGAGTTTCACTCGACGCCCATTTCCTCCAGCAGATGCCCGGCGCCGAAAACATTGCCAGTTATCCACAGGGCATAACGAATGTCGACGCCAATGGACCGGCTATAGGATTCGTTCCAAGCAAAATCGTTAATAGTCGCTTCAAAGGCTCGATCAAAATTGACACCAACCAATTTGCCTTCGCCATTCAATATAGGACTGCCCGAGTTGCCGCCCGTGGTATCTGTGTTGTACAAAATGCAGGTGGGGACATCCTTGAGCTTTGGATGCATGAATTTTGATGCTTCACCCTGCGTGTGCTTATCGACGATCGACTGAGGCAAGATGAATGGCTCAACACCAGTCGCTTTGGCAACTGCTCCACCGAAAGTCGTGATCGGCGATTTGTAAACAGCATCCTCGGGTGAATATCCTTTCACGTGCCCATATGTCAAACGCAAAGTCGAATTGGCGTCCGGCACGAAATCCTGCTTTAGGAATTCCTGTTTGACAGTAACAAGGTTTCCGTAAAGCTGATCCAGTTTGCCCTCGCGTGCTTTGGACTGCTCGCGTAGCTCCAAGTACTTCGGATACAGGCGAACGATCGCTGCAATGGCAGGATCGTGAAGCCCCGCTAGTTCTTCAGGAGTCATTGCAAAACAGCTCTCGACGAAAGCCGCATTGCCAAGTGAGGATCCTGCGTACATCGCCGCCAAAGAATCGTCCGCGGGCAACTGCTCCACGACATCCTGAGCCTTTTCACCTGCAGCGCGAACGCGCTGCAGCATCTCTTGCAAAATGATCTGATCCGTCGGAGCATGAAAGTCTTTGACGGCCAGCAACAAGCGTCGGCGCGTCAACTCGATGTTACGATCCATATAGGCAGTTTCGCGTTCCAAGTCCGGCTTTTGCCCTTCGACCGCGGCATCGTAGAGTGTGAAAGCAAAGTACATCAACCGACTGGCAGATCGAAGGTTTTCGATATCCAACTCATGCTTGTTGGCTTCCATCGCTTCGTAAACAGCGTCAATATCCTGCAATACCGTTCCGTACTTGTTCTTCCGACTTGCATCGGAATTGATATAAGACTGCAATTCCGACTCTGCGTCAGCCCTTGTCGCCACGATATTCTTGCGTACTAGTCCTTTGAGCTGCCCACGTGAGCGTTTTTCGACGTTTGCCAGCCCCTTCATCCGCGAGGAATGCTTCAGTGCAACGGCCCGATCCTCCTTGCCGCTCTGTTGCATTTTCTCGATCTGCCACTGATAAAGATCCACCACGTAAGGCAGCCGCACGTTTTGTTCGTACTCAAGAAAGCTCGCCGTCTTGTGCCTGGCGGTTCGGCCTGGGTAGCCAATCAGCATCACGTAGTCGCCTTCGTCTACGCCCTTGGGTTCCACTTGGAGAAAACGCTTCGGCTGGTACGGCACATTGTCCTCGGAGTACTCGGCCGAAGAGCCATCCGGTGCAACGTAAGCTCGCATGAATGAGAAGTCCCCCGTGTGCCGCGGCCATTCCCAGTTGTCAACTTCCCCACCAAAATTTCCGACCGAAGCTGGAGGAGCAAACACCAAGCGCACGTCTTGAATGTAGGTATACAGAAACAGGACATAGGTCTTGCCAGCAAACATCTCTGCGACTTCGGCCCTTTGCCCAGGATGCTCTTCCTCCGCTGCTTTCTCAAGTTCTTTCTGCCGCTGCTCGATCGCCTTCGTCCGATCTGGCCGACCTGACGAGCGGTCCGCCGGGTGCGCCGTCCCGATCGAGTCCCGGGTCGAGCGCCGGTGTGACGCGTCGGGGACGACGTCCACATCCCGTTCTGAGTCTGACCGCGGGC
>JBCCEO010000696.1:0-4565 GCA_039030255.1 Planctomycetota bacterium
CGCGGTCTCTCAGACCTTAAGGCAAGAAATGGCAGCAATGGACACAGTAGCTATAGCGCGCATTGTGCCAGGCAGTGAAACGGATTCGACTGCGTTATTTAGCGTGCGGACAATTATCAACGGTCAAGAACTATTGCAGACAAAGCAAGAACTTTCGATTAACTACTTCGGCAAGGCCAAGGAAGAACAAAACTTTCTCATCATGGGCGTAGATCCCCCAGAATTGCTTTGGTCCTCACCGCTGCCGGTTAGCGACGTCGCCGTGAAGTACGTAGAGTCAATTCAGAATCTGCCCGAAGACGCCATGGCACGTCTTGAATTCTACATGCAGTATCTAGAGCATCCCGAGTCCTTGCTTGCTCGAGATGCATATTCTGAATTCGCCTCCGCAGATTACCCATTGATCCAAGACCTCAAACCCAAAATGGACCGTGAACAACTGTTGGAGTGGGTTCAGGATGACAGCTTGCCGCCCGATCGCAAACGGCTGTACTTTGTAATGCTCGGGATATGCGGCAAGCGCTCGGATGCCAAACTCCTGGAGGAACTACTTCGTAGCGAGGATCCAAACCGACGAGCAGGTCTTGATTCACTCATCGCCTGCTTTGCGACACTCAAAGGCGCCGAAGGTTTGGATGTCATTGACGAGCTCTTCCTTAAAAACAAAAAAAGCCAATACGCGGACACTTATTCGACGATTATGGCGTTGCGTTTCCATGCGAATGACACAGACGTAATCGAAAAGCAGCGTGTGCTCCAGTCCATGCGTCTTTTGCTCGATCGTCCCGCATTGGCAGACTTGGTCATTCCGGACTTAGCTCGACTTGGCGACTGGAGTCAGATCGACAAGCTGGTTGAGCTTTTTAAGACGGCTGATCAGAAGTCGAGCTGGGTTCGAGTACCCATTATCAACTATCTCCGGATCTGCCCAAAACCGGAAGCGGAAGAAAGCCTTAAAGAGCTCAAGGAAATCGATCCAGCAGCTTACAAGCGTGCGATTTCATTTTTCCCTGTCCCTCGCGCCAATAGTGACAATTCGACGGACACAAGTTCGAATTCTTCCCCGACTCAATTCCGATACGTCGCCAGTTATGGCCAGCCTGAATATTTGACTTCCATGGCTCCGAACGTCCAGTTGGCATCCTTGGTAAGTCCCGATTATTCCGACGCAGCAGCGGCAAAAAGCTCTGGAAAACCAATTATTGCCGTTGATTTGGATTCGAACCGAATTTCAGCTATTAGCGTAGTAAGCATGTTTTCCGTGACGCTCTGGATTGCCATGTGGCTCTTCATTGGCGGTGCCGGAAACAGCCCACTACTTTGCATTTTGACAAAACAACGCAGTTAATCACGGCCAAGGCGATGGAAGAAACCACCTTTTCGTCCTCGGAATCTGAGAGCTACCAGAGTGTATCGCGTTCGGCGATAGCATCACTGTTGCTTGGTTTTTGCGGGCTCGGGGCGTTTTTCCTGAGTTTCCTGGTTGTACTCCCGGTCCTGGGAGTTGTATTTGGCATCATTGCGATACGTTCGATTCGGCGTTTCCCGGATGAACTCCAAGGCCATCAGTTCGCCGTTGCTGGTTCAATACTTTGTCTTGCTGCGGTCGTACTCGCTCCGACATACCACGCATACGTCTATTTCACAGAAGTACCCGACGGCTATGAACGGCTTGATTTCGCACTTTTGAAGGCCTCCGATAGTAGTGACTTCCCGCCTGCTGAAGCGTTGGATTTCAATGGAAAACAAGTTTTTATCAAGGGCTATATTCATCCGACTTCGATGGACAATGCAATGTCCAAAAACTTCGTGCTGGTGCCAGACCTAGGAACATGTTGTTTTGGTGGTCAACCACCGCTAACGCACATGATCGAAGTAAAGCTGACCGGCGATCAGTACGCCAGAAAGAGCTATCGCAAGCAGCGTCTTGCTGGAACTTTGAAAGTCACTCCTAACAAGAAGCCCGTCGATGGCCTGGATGGTGTGTTTTACCAGCTGAAAGCTGATATTCTGAAATAGGACCTTAAGCGACGAGTAGACCAGGAGAACCCTGGCAAATCCCTCGTTTTCTTGAAAGCCAATTCGCCCTCGGACTTCTGATTCTCTGATTCTGGTTGCGTCTCGCTATGGTTTCGAGTTAGGCTGTAAGCTCCTTTCCAGGTGTTCAAGAATCGTGAGGGTCGACTTGATGAAGATTCCAACTCGCTGTTTCTCTTCTCTTCGAATGAGAAGCTGCCTTCAGATCACTGCCATTTTGCTTACAGGAATTTACTCAACTGTCGCCCTAGGTCAGACTTCCAAGCCGTCGAAAACCGCCGCGAGTAAGTCGACGACCACGCAAAAAGTTAACGGCGTTGAAGACAGAAGCAGCCGCAGCACCGCGAAAAGCAAAGGCGATATCAACTTCGACGACATCAAGTTCGACATTGAGAAGGGCGGGAAGTTTGAACGCAAGATGTTAACCAAGGACATTGAGGGTTTCCACAAAAAGAACATCACTATCCGTGGCTATATCTTGCCTGCAAGCGTATTCAAACAATCGGGAATCGAAGAGTTTGTACTAGTACGTGACAATATGGAATGTTGCTTTGGACCAGGTGCGGCCCTCTATGACTGCATTATCATTCAGATGGCAAAAGGCAAAACGGCGAAATTCACAACAAGACCAGTTGCTGTAAAAGGCAAATTCGAAATCCAGGAATTCAAATATCCTGATTCCGAAGAACACTATGCCATCTACAAAATGACGGCGACGGAAGTCAAATAACCTCGACTTTCGGGTTGGCGCCTTGCCTCACGGTGATTTGAAAAGCCCAACAGCGCTCTATGCCAAGGGCTTTGCATTTTTGGTGATCGCTCTTCTAGGGTTTGCCATATTGCTCTGGGAGCATTTTTCACTTCGTTTCGCGTGCGTCCTGTTCATCACGATCTGGGGCTTCTGCAGAGCATACTACTTTGCCTTTTATGTCATCGAGCATTACGTCGACTCCAAGTACAAATTCGCCGGACTCATGGACTTTGCGCGATACTTGATTGGGCGACCACGCAAATAGCGCGGGAAACAGAGAGACTCTAGCGGTTCACCGTTCAGATCTTTTCAACTCAAAAAAACCGCCTTTCGAATTTGCTTGTCGATTGGTAGATTACGCAGATCACGTTGAGTTTAAGCACTGCGATTGCATGCCCCTAGAACTCACCCAACCATGAATCTGCACTTGTTAGATTTGCTCTGGTCCTCGACAGAGTCAGGACCAATGGGCTTATTGAGATTGGTATTCAACATGAATTTTCATCGACCATTCCTGACTGCATTCACACTACTCGGTATTTGTCTTGCGGGCCTGCAAGAACCGTCGGCGCAGGCTCAAGATTGGGTCAAAGCGATGTTCAAGGAAACCACGCATGACTTTGGTACTGTCGCGCGAGGAGCGAAGGCTCAGTTCAGTTTTGTACTGGAAAACAAGTACGAAGAAGATATCCACATTGCCTCCGTGCGAACTACTTGCACTTGTACAACCCCGAGCATTAAAGATGACTCGCGCACGCTAAAAACCTATCAGAAGGGCGAAATTGTTTGCAAGTTCAACACCGATGCGTTCATTGGTTCCAAGGCTGCTGTGGTTACGGTTGTTTTTGACAAGCCCGTATACGGTGAAATGCAGTTGAACGTAAAGGGCACGATTCGCTCTGACGTCAGCACCGATCCAGGAGAGATTCAATTCGGCGACGTCGCGCGCGGCACCGAAAAGAGTACCTCCGTCAAGATTTCATACCGTGGCTCAAGGCCCTGGGAGATCAAGGATGTGCGAAGCGAAAACATGAATCTGGGCGTGCAACTATCACCCAAGACCAATCGCGCAGGTGTCGTTGAATATGACATGAAAGTCCGATTGAAGCCTAGCGCTCCTGTTGGCAGCTTCAGCGACGAGATCATTTTGGTAACAAACGAAGCCAATTTTAATCTTGTCACCATCCCCGTGCGTGGCAAAGTACCACCGCCGCTCGAAATGTCTGATTCGGTGGCGCTGGGAACAACAAAGGTCGAAGAGGTTCTTAAGAGTCGGCTGATCGTAAAAGGTCAATCCAAGTTTGCGATCACTAACATTACCTGTGAGGATCCGCGCTTCTCGTTCAAGACGCCGAGCGGCTCACGAACCGCGCACCTCATTCCACTCGAGTTTAACGCTGGCAAGGAGGCGGGGGCATTTCGCGTCGAGGTAACGGTGGAAACAGATTTGTCAGAAGACAACAAGGTTTCGACCTTTGTATCGGGAAACGTGGTCAATTAGCCGGGCTCGAAAAACTCCATCCCTGGCTTATTTCCCAGGCTCTTTTGAGGGAGAATCCTTCAGTAGCTTGGGCCAGCTTAGCTGACTCCAGCCCCATTTGAGCAGTTCGCCGCTTAGCAATTGCTCTGTCCATGTTTTCTGACTGAGCGAGAAATTGGACCAAACCGCTTCCAGGTAGGGTTGGCTGGTGCGAGACAAGGTTGGAAGGAGTCCTTCGCGTTCAATTTCGCGAAGTCCTTCCCAATAATGCGCAAAAATATGTTGGTCAAACATGCC
>JBCCEO010000697.1:0-4553 GCA_039030255.1 Planctomycetota bacterium
CACTCTGCTTCGAGCCAGATAGTATCCATGCCCAAAAGCATCTTTTTCAAGGCTTCGCGCGAGCTGTCGTCGGGGTCTACCAGCGCTAATCTTAAAACGTTGCTCATAAACTCTGTTGAACTCCTGGACGTTTCTATCTGCTAGAAACCCAAAGTCTGATTAATTCTTAGCGAACAACTCCGCCTTTTTGCCCGGTATAGTAGCCTGTTGGCTGAGCTAGCTTTGGGGCATTGGGCCCAACGCTCATCGCAGCAGGATTTGGGGCAGAGCTAGGCATGGGTTGTACAGCAGTTGGATAGCCACCTGGCACGGTAGCACCAACAGGTTCTGTCAACAAACCATAGCCTTCGTGGGTGGTAGGTGGCGTATTGACAGGTGTTTCGATGTAGCCTCGGATGTACAGGTCTTTATCTGTAGGACTCTGGCTATTAATTCCGGGTGCGGTGCGAGGCACGTCACACGCGTCCATGGGGCCAGCAAAATTCGGCGTCACAGTGATTAGCAATTCAATTTCATTTTGTTCTTCGCGCGTAGAACGGAAGAATGTCCCGATGTACGGCATTTCCGAGAAGAATGGAACTCCCGAAAGCAATGCCTCTGTTCTGACTTGTAGTAGGCCACCTAGTGCTAACGTTTGGCCAGCGCCCAGTTCCACGCCGGTTTCCAAGAAACGGCTTCGCAGACCAGGAACGTTGACCCCCGACAGTTCGACAGAACGCGTTGGGTCGATTTCACTAACATAGGGTCGCACATCAAGCCAAATCTTTCCGTTGCCCTTTACTTTCGCTACGTAATCAAGGCGGGTGCCGTATTCACGGAATTGAACAGCCGTGTTGCCAAGTCCTTGCGGTACCAAGATTGGAATCTCACCACCCACATTGAAGCTCGCTGGACGACCATCGACAGCGGTTAGTGTCGGAGTTGCCAATACCTTGACTAGGTTGTTTCGTCGGAGCGCGTTGATCGAGGCGAAAATCGTGGCATCGGTTTCGACGAGACTGAAAGTGACATTCTGTTGGCCAGTCGCGGCGCGCGTGGCTGAGTCCAACAGCCCTCCGACTCCTTGCCCGATGGTTGTGTTGCCGGCGGTCAAGGCCCAGTCGATCCCTAGCTCACGCAACTTGGTGCGTGATACTTCCATAATTTGAACTTGGAGTTGGACGGTATGGACACCGCTAACTTCAATTTTGTTGATCACATTTTCTTTGGGGAAGTAAAGCTCTGCGATACTTGCAATTTCTGCTACGTGTTTCGCGGCTGAAACGTTGCCGCCGAGAATACATCCTTGTTGGACAGGCATTATTCGGATGTTTCCGTCAGGATATTGCTGTCTAATGACGGCTTCCAATTCGCGGACATCGCCCAGCACCATAACTTCGATGGAGTATTCCGAGTTGTCTGCGGCGACGAGGTCGACCGTTGTCATGCCGGTCGCTAACGCGTTAATCTGGAGTCGAGCCCAGCCCTCGAGAGGAATTGGATTGAGGACGGCCGGATTTGCAATCGTGACTCGCCTGAAGGGTTGGTCTGAGACTATCTCACGCGAAGAGTTGACCACCATCTGAACCGACTGCAATTTCTTGCTCGGATCAATCTTAATGGGTGCTTTGGACATCGCCCATTGGCTCTGCGATTGTCCAAAGGCGTTGCTGCACAACAGTGCCAGCAACAGAGTGTGCAAGATATGCTTCTGAAGTAGAGCTGAGAAGTTGCCCGACATCGCCTTCACGTCCTTGTTTACTGCAACGTTCCTGCTTAGTCATCCTTGACCAAGCGTTTTGAAAGCATTGCAAAAGGTTTATTCGTAACTGCTCTGCGATTACTCGCCATCCGGAGAAGTTGGACTCTCCGTCGCCGGTGGAATCGCAGCGGGATCTCCGGCAGGCGCAACAGGTGGCGCATTAGGAGACATCCCTACAGGATATGTCGGCGGATAATCCCCATAACCTGAATAAACATTGGAAGATGCTGCACTCGAAGTATTTGCTAGCAAATCCTCGGATGAAGAAGTGACTGCAGTCGGTATTTCATCCGCATCTGTCCACTCGTACTCTTGGACGCCATTCGGAGACACAATCACCATTGTATGCTTGACTGGTTCTAGTTCGGGCTCTTGGGATTGTTCCGACGGAACATTGAAAGCCGTGAACATGGCGGGTTCATCAGAATTTTCTTCTTCGACTGTCTCAGAGTTGATCCAGTCAAGGAAATCGCGGTCGATGCTCTCTTCCTTGTGATCTTCGGTGAAGGGACGTAGGTGGAGTGTGAGTTCACCCATTTTGTCCGCTAGCTTGAGTGCTTCAAGCTCACTTTCCTTCACCATCAAGTTGAAGGTCCCTTTGGCAGGAGCTTTGCCGTTGTCGTCCCCGTCGTTTTCACGCGTTGTCTGACCGTTGATGCCGTGCACTTTGACGTGTTGCATCACCGTTCGACTCTCCGGCGGTGCGTTGCGACCGTTGCTGAAGGTCCCGAGAATGTCGACGTAATCACCAGGCTTGATGTAGCTTGAATTGCATGAGATGTCGAATACACGATGTCCTTCAGGAATCGTGGTCGAAAAACCCCCTCTCGAATCATTTATTTTCTTCTCGAGGATAGGCTCACCCGGAAAGATAACTTGCTTCGCAAATTTATCTTCGATTTGCTCGAGTGCAAAGATGGCACCTTCGGGCAATCTTGCTTTGGGCCACTTTTCAACTTTGACGTTATTCGCTGTAACCCTGGCATTGTGATCCAGTTGGGTTACTGCAACAAAAATTTCGGCCATCGGCTCGGTGGGCTTGCCCGAACCGTTATCCATGACAGCCTTGCTCACTGCCACTGCAGCGATCATGCCGCAGCCGAGAGCTACGAATAGTAAGATGAGCGTTTTTGCCTTCATCGCCAGATTGCCTCACCGCTAGATCGGAGCGCGCCCAAACAGCTTCCTGCCGTGTGAATGGCTCGCTTAGATTTAAAAAATGCCATTTGAATCCGGTCTCTGGCTCAATCAAACTCGAACGCTTCGCCCAAAAAAGGTGAAACGTACGATAGCTATCATTGGCAGGCGGCCTGCGTCGACTTCACATAATGTCAAGTCAATGCTAGGGCTTTCCCCAATGCGATAGTTTTCCTAGCCGCTAAGTTTTTTCAGCCCAGTGGCACTCGTTTGTCTCAAAATCGTCTACTGATTCGACATAGGCCAATCGAATCGATCATCCAGCCTGCATTGCTCAAATGGTACGCTGCAAGGTGGACGCCTTTGATTTACTTGCCCTCATCGTGCAGCTTCAGGCAATCGCTACACTTTCTCACCCGCTGCGCGGGTCGCCCCAATCAGTTGTCAAAAAAAGGGTTCGGCGCTTTTCGCCGAACCCTCTTGGATGTTTTTTGCTTTCCTTTACGCTGCTGACTTTGAAGTCTTACAGCATGCCAGCAAAGGCAAAGTAGCCGATGGCTGCGACGGTCATTGGAATTCCGTAAGGCAGCAATGTCATCGTTGGCTTTCGCTCTTGCGAGATCTCGTACAACTTGTCCGCATTTTTGACGGTGACGATTTCCTGCAGGATTGCTTGTGCTTGCAAATAGTGCTTGGTCCACTGACCGCTGACAGCAATTTGGATCATCGCCATAACCGCACCAACGATGGTAGTAGCGACGAATATGTACCAAGTGTGTTCAATGTGTACGAAGGCGGCGATTCCCGCCAGCAGTTTCACGTCCCCGGCACCCATTCCGCCGATCAAGTGCAAACCGAACAGTAGGGCCATTCCAAAGAATGTCGCAGCAAAACTCCAACCGAAGCCTGCCCATCCGCCTACCGCAGCGCTGTAAATCCAACCCGCAATGATCAGCGGATAGGTAATAACGTTGGGTACTTTGAGATACATGCCGTCAATTACAGCGGCAATGACGAGTGTGGCTGATAGGGCCCACATCGCCCAGTTTTCAACTAAATGATTCCATAAATCCATTGTATTTCCCCGCGATGAGCTAGTTGCATATGCTTAGCGAAGGCTGCAGCACCAAACGAATAATGTGCTGAGAATTGTGCCTGCGAAACAAATGATCTCCCACAGATTGGAGACGGATTCGGTGGGTAACAAGTAGGGTGTCATGGTCCTCTCCTTCCTGGGGTATTGATTCTTAAACGCAAGCCAGGTGACTCCGAGATCCGAAGTCACCCTAAGCTGCGTCTATACGATCCTGGCTAAAGCCAGGTGATCACCAACTTACAGTTGGCCAGCAACGCTGGTAAACGTGCTGTTAGCGTTGCTACCGATCGAGGTGATGGCACCCAAGCAAACAACAACGATAAGAGCCAACATAACTGCGTACTCAACAGCAGTTGGGCCGTCTTCCGACTTTAGAAAACGATTGATTTTTGAGGCGAAGTTCTTCATGGATTCTCTCCAAAATGCGAGACCACCCGTCTACCGGGCAAGTGAAAACAGAAATGTGATTTGCTAGATGCGCGTCGCCACCGCCACATGGTCGCTCACCACAACGTTGCCACCTCGGCTGGCCTCGACGAGACGCAAATACGCTTCGGTGTGCACAAGAAACCTAGGTCA
>JBCCEO010000698.1:0-4542 GCA_039030255.1 Planctomycetota bacterium
GTTCGATCAATTCGGCAATTTCTTGATTGTCGAACTCCGCCTTCACGGCCGAATTCGTGTTAGAACTCGGCTGCTGACTTGACTCAGGCTGCCCAAAAAGAGGTGCACTACTAAAAACAGCCAGCAAGAGCAGATTTAGGCTCAGGATTTCAAAGCGGTGGACCATGGAATAACCCGATCGGAACATAAGCAATTCTCCACTCGAGGAGTCGCATGACACAGGTCTGCCAACCTGATAGAGGACCTGATTCCCCGATTCTAGTGGGTCGAGGGGCTTTCCGAAGGCCCAATCCGCCAGGAATTTTCATTTCCAAGCATTCCTTGGCCGATTCTGACGCCATTTTCCGACAGTTGGTATTGCTGGGGCAGTTCATAAAAAAACCGCGTCAAGGTGCTCTTTGACGCGGTCAGTATGTGAAAGAATGCATGATTCGGCCGTTTGATTAGGCCACTACTCTAGGAGTTGTTGGCCGCGCGAATCTTACTTGGGCTCTTTTCACGGTTTGAAATCCAAAGCAGGACTGGAGCCGCGATGAATACCGAACTGTAAGTACCAACCAGAACGCCGATCAGCAGAGCAAAAGCAAAAGCGTGAATGCCTTCGCCGCCAAAAATGTAGAGCAGCAATACTGTCAGCAGGGTTGTTCCCGAAGTCAGCAATGTTCGGCTCAACGTCTGATTGACGCTGTCGTTGATCATCTCACGACTCAGTTTTGGACTCCTACCGCGGACTTCGCGAATCCTGTCGAACACAACAATCGTATCGTTGAGCGAATAACCGATGATCGTCAAGAAGGCAGCTATTTCAGTCAGTCCAATTTTGAAATCTTCAATCAACAAGACTCCTAATGGCTGGTAGAGCCAGTGGCAGAGTGCCAATACGCCCAAGGTAATCAAGACATCGTGCACCAAGGCAACGACAGCGGCCAAGCCATAGGCAACCTTTTGGAAGCGGAACCAAATGTAGGCCACAATGAACACAAGGCTAACGAGGATGGCTGCGATCGCTCGATTACGCATTTCACCAGCAACTTTTCCGCCAATCTTGCTCAAGGCCAACCAAAGTGGTTCTTCTGTCAGCGAGCTTTGAAGTTCGGCCACGATTTTGTCAGCACCTTCTTGGTCGGTTGGCAATACAACTTTCCAATCGGAAAAGCCAGCGACATCTTCTACTCGCCAACCCTCCTCGGGTAGCGGATAAGGAGTCACTTCCACTGCATTGACGTTGATCGCGACACCGCCGGTTTCTGCCGCGGTGATCAGTTTGTCTTGCAAGGATTTACCGGTGATTCCGGCTCCGGCATCTGACTCGGCAGTTGCAGTGTCGTCCGTGTTGCCCGAGAACTTCAAGATGACTTCTGTTTTGACATTGGTTGGTACAGCAACGGCTAAGTCCTCTTCGCTGTCGTCTGCACCTGTGGCCTCGCTGTCTCCAGCGGCCGCTTCGTCTCCAGTGGTTGCAGCTGCTTCACCAGCGTCGCCTGCTGGCGTTTCTCCCTCGGTTGCAGTTTCTCCCTCAGCTGTTGTCTCCTCATTGGAGCCAACTTCAGCGGCTGGAGTTTCCTGATCGCTCGCTGGCTCGGCAGCAGGCTCTTGATCCGCGGCGGGCGTTTCTGGCTCTGCTGCCGGAGTATCGCCTTCCTGCGTCGCTGGTGGTTCAGGAGTTTCCGAACTCTCGGCTGGAGTCTCCGTCGTGGTTTCTTCCTGGTAGGAAACAAACTTCACGCCCGAGTTCCAATTCAAGCTGGTGTCGGTATCGTTTGGCCCAATCACATCGACTTGATAAGTCTTCAAACCAGTTGAAGGTTCGTTGGCGAAGCCGTCCACAAGCATTTGGGAGAGCACGTCTTCGTCTTGAATCGAAGTAACCAGCGTGTAGACGGTATCCTCGGGATCCTTCTCAACGCGAACAAGCTTGAACTGAACAGTTTCGTTGTTCTCGTCCTTGCCCAAAATCTTCTGCGTGATCGTTCGTAGATCATCAGGTTGTACAGGCTGTGTAAGCTGGAAGGTGACACTGGTACCGCCCGTAAAGTCGATATTCAGCAGATCCTTACCTCGCAGAAATACACCGGCCATACCGCCGACGATAAGGAGTGCCGAAAGGACGAAGGCAATATTCTGCTTGCCCATAAAGTTGATATCCCGGTCGCCCAAGAAGCTCTTCTTCAAGAAGCCAACGCCATCGGACATGGAAAGGCTAACCAGCTTCATCTTTTCGGCAAGTTCAAACACGATTCTGGAGCAGAATGTGGCGGTGAACATACTTGTAATGATGCCGATAACCAGGGCTACGGCAAAGCCACGGACTTGGTCGGTGCCGATCCAGTAAAGGACGACGGCCGCAATCAGGGTCGTTAAGTTCGCGTCAATGATGGTTGTAAAGGCGCGATCAAAGCCGTTTCGAATCGACATTCGCGGCGCCGATCCCTTGGCTTTCTCCTCGCGTATCCGTTCAAAAATCAGAACGTTCGCATCAACGGACATACCGACGGTCAGTACCAATCCGGCCAAGCCTGGAAGCGTAAGCGGTTGGCTGATGAAGATCATGATGCCGAAGATCAAAATGCCATTGATAATCAAGGCTAGCGACGCGACTGCACCCGAGAAGCGATAGTAAACCAAGATGCAGGCGAAGGTCGTGATGACGGCCCAGATCGAGGCGTTGGTGCCCTTCTCCACTGTCGTAGCACCCAGTCCGGCTCCAACCCGCGTTTGGCTCGCCGCCGGAGTTTCCAGCGTGGCTGGAAGCCGACCCGCTCGAAGAATCGTTACTAGGAATTCTACTTCTTCCTTCTTGAAGTTTCCTTCAATCACACCCTGAGTGCTAATGGCCGAATTCAAGTTTGGAGCCGACAAGACTTCTTTGTCCATGATGATGGCCATGCGACGCTTGAATGCACCATCTGGCTGGTTGGCAGCGGTCAGGCGGAGCATTTTGTCTGAACCGACCTGATCCAAACGGAACTCGACTTTGTAGCCCGTGCTACCGAATGATGTCTGAGCGCTTGCCAAGTCGTCTCCGGTTACATACGCGTAGGGCGAGCCAGCAACTCCATAGGACATAAGCACATCTACGTTGCGAATCCCAACGCGATCCATCCACTTTTCAAGTGAATAACTCTCGTCCGGATTAACCCTTGGGTTGTCAATGATTTCTCCCGTCAAGGAGTTTCGGATAATGTCGCCCAAAACAGGCGTCTTCAGAGGTGAAACTCCTTCAACTTGGGTGGCATCTCGCTGCACCCGGAACCATTCTCCAACTTTGTCACCCGCCGCGTTGACAACAAAACGATCCGCTTTGTTGCTCGCTTGTTCACGGGCAAGCTGAATCACATCGGGGTGGTCGCGCGTGTTGGCAACGATACGGAATTCAAGTTGGCCAGCATCCTCGATGACAGACTGGATTCGGTTGAGTTCTAATTCGTCCGTTGCTGGAACAGTAATTTCGATTTGCGAAGTGCCGCGAGGACGAATCGTGTATTCCTTCGTGCCAGAAGGGTTAATCCGATCGCTCAGAGCTGTAGCCAATGCACTCGCATCGATGCTGTTACCGTCTTTGGCTTCGACAATGTTATAAACGAGTGTTGTTCCGCCCTTCATGTCGGGGCCGAGCGGAAGCGCAAAATCATTTTTCCATGCGAAGAGCAAGCCACCTACGATAGCTGCGATCATGACGCCAAGCTTGACGGCGTGATCCGGCATACGAATCGCTTTGGTGATGAAGTGACTGACAACAAATGGGAGCACAAAAATCCCGAGCACGAAGCCAATGGATAAGAAGTATGCGCTCCAGTTCTCGTCGCTTGGGTTGCCCTCGCCACTTTCCAAACTGGCCTGCGCCAAGAAAAGTGGGGTCATGACAAAATCAACAATGGAGAAGCTGTCCATTCCAGGGAGCCTAATTTACAAAGGTTACAAAGGAAATTCTGTTTTGAATTCAGCCGTTTCGATGGGCTGACTTTAATTCAGGTATCAATTAGTCGTTATTGGTCGTAGTCGAAAGTCGCGGTCCCGGTAGCAACCTGGCCAAACGACTCCTACGAGGTTTTCTCTTTTTCTTCCTCAACCACGATGCCAGCGATCTTGTCTCGATCAATCGTGATCCGAGTGCCAGTGTTTTCATCGATGCGAAGAATAACAGTGCTTTCGTCCGCATTCGCCTGCACGACAGTCCCGTACACTCCACCCGTTGTTTTCACCCTGTCATTCTTCTTCAAGTTTGCCAGGCTCTCTTGGAGCTGCTTCATTTGCTTTTGCTGAGGTCGCAGCACCAGCAATATAAATAGAATCCCGCTGATGATGATCAGCATGAACGGGTCGCCCAAAATCTGCATGATCAGACTTTGACTTGGCGCTCCAGTTGCAGACCCATCGCCAACGGTAGCTTCTGTATATAGCTTTTCGGGGTCCCTGATTCCGAATCTGCGATCTGTTTTGGTCTCCGATGTTCCAGTGGGGCCCCAGGGAAGTGGTCACTCAGGGTAAGGGCGCCATTGGGCCAAAAACTAAACTTTTTTATTTTACCGATTTGAGTGATAA
>JBCCEO010000699.1:0-4536 GCA_039030255.1 Planctomycetota bacterium
CAACATCATCGTCGGCACCGAAGCAGGCATTAGCTTTGCAAGGTTCTTTCAGTGTGCTGCGCCTTACGTGGTTGTGGCGACAGCTGTGACAATTTGGATGGGCGCTTGGATGTATGGCATCAAGCGATTGAAAACGAAGGAAGAAAAAGAGCAAGCGGCAGATCTGGTTTCGAGTTTCGATGAGAACGATGGGATTGAAAGTCGAGGATTCTTTTGGTTCGGCTCTTTTATGTTGGTCGCCTTTATCGCAACCATTGCGACAACAAGTATTTTGCCTTACATCAGCGACCTGCAGATGGGTTTTGTCGCGATGGCCTTCGCCGCCATTATGTTGCTGCGTTACAAGTCAACCGCTGATCAATTTTATAAGGCATTGGATTGGGATCTGATCGGATTTTTCATGGCCTTATTCGTGGTCATCAACGTGATGGAACACGCGGCGGTTCTCGATGCGATCGGAGTCGTACTGGCCCAAGTCATCGACCTGGGACCAACAACAGGAACTGGGTTGATCCTGGTGTCTTCCGCCGCCTTCAGTTCCGTAACCGACAATATTCCTTTGGCAGCCATGTTGGCGAAGATCTTAAGTAGCCTGCAAACTTCCGGCGATTCTCCGCTATGGTGGTCCGTTGTTTTTGGCGCCAACTTGGGCGGCAATATTACTCCGATTGGCTCCGCCTCAACCCTGGTCGCGGTGACCATCATCCACAAATACAAGCTGCCTCTGTCGTTCGGCGGCTTTGTGAAAACTGCCTTACCATTTGCTCTCATTCAGATCGCTATCGCGTTAGTCTATGTCCTGTTATTCTTGAGCTGATTCACCAAGAACTCCTGCTCAAAGCTCTTTGGAAATAGTACTACAGTTATGCCAAAAGTTTGGATTCACGAGGCGATTGATCGTATCGAATCTGATTTCAATCGTTCCGCGGACACGCATTTAATCAGGCTACCCAACTGCGTGTGCCCGAACATCGATTTGTATCTGAAGGACGAGTCGATTCATCCGTCGGGCAGTCTTAAGCACCGATTGGCCCGCTCTCTGTTCCTTTACGCTATCTGCAACGGTTGGATAGATGAAGGAACACCCGTCGTAGAAGCCTCGTCGGGCAGCACGGCCATCAGCGAGGCCTACTTTGCCAAGCTATTGGATTTGCCATTTCATACCGTCATTCCTCGTGAGACTTCCAAGGAGAAGATTCACAAGATTGAATTTCTTGGCGGCATCTGCCATTTGTGTGATGGTAAAGATATGTATGCGAGTGCCATAGCTTTGGCTAAGGAATTGGGCGGCCACTACATGGACCAATTTACCTACGCCGAGCGTGCGACCGACTGGCGCGGGAACAACAATATTGCTGAATCGCTTTTCAAGCAAATGCAACGCGAGCGATTCAATGAGCCGACTTGGGTTGTCATGAGTGCTGGGACTGGCGGAACGTCCGCGACGATCGGTCGCTACATTCGCTATCAGCAGTTGAACACGAAGCTTTGCGTGGCCGATCCCGAAAACTCCGTGTTCTATGATTTCTACCACTCGGGCGATCGAGATTTGACCTCGGATCTGCCATCTAGAATTGAAGGGATTGGTCGGCCGCGCGTCGAGCCTTCTTTTATTTCAAGCGTGGTGGATCGAATGATGCGAGTCCCGGATGCGGCTGCAATGGCAACGATTCGAGCCTTGCATCGGCTGATTGAACGGAAATGCGGCGGCTCGACCGGAACGAACCTATGGGCCGCGCTGCAGATCATGAAGGCGATGCGCGAAGCCGGGGAGCAAGGAAGTATAGTGACTATGATTTGTGATGGTGGCGAAAGGTACTTGGATACCTACTACGACGACCAGTGGTTGGAGGCTCAAGGACTGGAGCTCGCGCCCTATCAAGCCGAGTTGGATGAGCTGCTGAGTATCTAATCGGATTCTTGAGCGAACTTTTCTCCCGCCAGTGTGTCGCAGAATTGCGGCAATATTTCGGTTGGTACCACTGGACCAAATCTGGCCCAAAGAGGATGCTAGAAGCCAGAATTGCGTAGCCGAACTTACTCTCCCGCTTGTGCGGTGGGGAATTCTGGGTGTGTTTGAGGCCGAATTTCGCGTTTGAGTTTTTCAAACTTACCTTCCCGCTTGCGGGAGGGTCGGAGCCTGAGTGACGGGGAGGAATTGCAAGGTCGAAGGCCCAGCAAAATGTTCAACCCCAACAACACAGCACCTCCACTCTCGTCGCCAGCGCCCGCACTATCAAGCAATTCACTTCACGCAAATAATTCGACAATTAGAAAAAAATCATGTTTGAAAACGTCGCCTCCCTTCCTCCTGATCCGATCTTAGGTCTTTCGGAAGCCTTCAAGAAGGATACGCGCGAAAACAAAATGAATTTGACGGTCGGAGTTTATAAAGACGAAGCGGGTAATACTCCTCTTTTGAATTGTGTGCACACTGCAGAAAAACAGCTTTGCGAAGCGGAGACTTCGAAAATCTACCTAGGCATCGATGGCCTGGCCACTTTCCACGAGCATGCTCGAAATTTGACTTTGGGTGATCTAATCCCTCAAGAGAGAGTTTCCGTTTTTCAAACGCCAGGCGGAACAGGCGCTCTGCGAGTGGCAGGCGACTTCCTCGGAACCGCCTTCGCTGGGTCGCGGGTTTGGTTGAGCACTCCGACCTGGCCAAATCATCCTTCGATATTTTCCGCTGCGGGACTGCAAGTCGAAAGCTATCCCTATTTGGCATCAGATGGTAGAACGCTCGACTTCGCCGCAATGATGGACCATCTTGAAGGCTCTGCCAGACCTGGTGACATCTTGTGCATGCACGGTTGCTGCCACAATCCAAGTGGAGTGGACTTAAACGAGGAACAATGGGCCGAAGTAGCCGCCTTGAGCGCGAAAAAAGAAATGTTGCCGCTGATCGATTTTGCCTACCAAGGATTCGGGAAAGGGCTTGAGGAAGATCGCGTATCGCTCAAAGCGATTGCGGCAGCACACCAAGAATTCTTGGTCTGCAGTTCTTATTCCAAAAACTTCGGACTCTACGGCGAGCGCATCGGCGCTTTACTGGCAGTTGCTCCAGAGGAAGAAAGCAATGCACGACTAAAAAGCAATATCAAGCGCACAATTCGCGTGAACTATTCGAACCCTCCCAAGCACGGCGCCGCGATTGTGGCTCAGGTATTAGGTTGTCCCGACTTGCGAACGCAGTGGGAGGCCGAGCTGAGCGAAATGCGGAATCGCATCCACGCAATGCGATCAGGGTTTGTCGAAGCGATGCAGGCGCGGAACTGCGAGGTCGATTTTTCCTTCTTACTATCCCAATCTGGCATGTTCTCCTTCAGCGGGCTGAACCCGATGCAAGTCGACTGGCTCAAAACCGAGAAAGCAATTTACATTGTCGGAAGCGGGCGAATCAACGTCGCTGGTCTTTCACCTCAGAACATGGAGTACTTTGCAGACTCCGTTCTCGAAGCAACAAAGATCTAGTATCGAACCTTGACTAGACGCTTCGGGTAATCCGATAGCAGAGCAGCTTCCCAACTGCTCCAGCCCATCGAGCGCAAAAATCCATCGAAAACCTAGGCCACCTTAAAAGGCTTGGACAACCATCGAAGGTTTTCCGAATGGCCTCAGCGTAAAAACCATGTTGGCAGGCAATGAACTACATGGGAAGTTTGTCTTCAGAGACAATCCTCCAAAATTGCGAATGGAGAAGCGTGTAAATCTCTTCTGCGGCTGCCTCGGAAACGGCGCCTGAATCACAAATCGCGTCGTATCGCGATTTCAGTTCGTCGCTAAACGAGCTGCGATCTCCAGAAAAATTCACCAATCCAGCCCGAATGGCGCGTTGGATCGCGGACATTAAGCAGCGTCAATAACCCTCTGCGTCGCAAGCAGAACCTCACGATGTTCTGTGTCCATGCAAACGTCGGGGTGAAGTTGGTGTTTCACAGCAACACGAGCGTATTGCTTTGCGTCAGGGTCGATTTTGCCTTCGTCGAGGAGTTGCCCAAGAGCAGAGGCGATCACAGTCGCGTCCAACGTGAACATGTCGTAATGATCTGCCAGATACGCGTCATCGGGATTGGCCAAATCTGCGCTGATTTGTTCGTCAGAGCAAAGTTTATCGTTGTAGCCAGACAACTGTCCGTTCATGATCCAGGCGATGCAAGCACTAGGCGGTGAATTCGGATTTTCCGAACGCCAGTGACGCCATTCGTAGTACGCGTCCGAGCCTCCGTCGCTGCCAAACGGGGCCAGTTCGTTGACGCAATCCCAGAAGAAACCTTTACGCATCAACTCGCGAGAGCGCGGATGGGCGAGATCCGGTTCGTTGAATGGATCGTGGTCACTCATGTTACGTCTGTGTCCGCACGGGAAGGTTTTTAAGATACGCCCTAAACGAAGCGAATGATGCCTGAACTACAGGAAATTGCACCAATTCCAAGGCCCGTTACCAAAGAGCCAAGGTGTGCCATAGGCCGTAAAAATCATCTTGCACGGTTTCTGAAGTCCCAGAACAGTCTCCACTCCGAAAGACGTTCAAGG
>JBCCEO010000700.1:0-4531 GCA_039030255.1 Planctomycetota bacterium
CCTTATACGATATCGTTAAGAACATCAATTCGGAGCTAAGGATTCAAACGAATAACCGCATTGATTTCTCGCAGGTCATACAACCCAGATTCCCGAATGCCGCTGCGAAATTGAAGGAGGATCTAATGCATTCCTTTGATCAACGGGTACTAAATTCCGTCATTCTTCGAATTCGTCGCAGTCGTTTTTTTCGTCACCTCTCAAAGGCTGACAAAATATTCTATGCCAATCACCTCGATAGCCATTTTCTGAGAGCAGCAGTGCCTATCCCTGAAAAGTCAGCTTCAATGCTTCACAAACTCATCCAGCAGGGTATTCTAAAAGTGTCAAACAAGACCCCTTCTTGCCTGGGTTGTTCTCAAGAAATAGATGCTAGCGGAAAAAATCTCTTTGGGGTAATAAAGAAGGGTAGCTTTCTTGATTGCTTAGCAGAGGAAGACCAACTCGAGATTGATGAACAGAGGCACGGCGGGTTGAGGGTGGAAGAAAGTCAGGGTTTCCGAGTTGTTGTAAACCTTTCCAATTCTCTATCGCTGTCGCCGACATTACACGCAATTGGTCCTCCTGTGCAATTCTGGCAGCTTGAACGAAACTTTCCTGAAGGAATTTCACAAGCTGCTAAGTCTGTCGCTAACTGCATTGTCGATCAAATAGAACGAATCAAAACGGACAAACATCATTATGGAAATCAAAGAATTCTACCACAAAAATAATATAAGACTTTCTGTCTTCAATTTGACATCCCAGGGGATTGGGTTTCATAGACATCAAATCGTTTCCGATATTTCTGTCTGCACAAAAGGCAATGTCGAGGTTCAATTGCTCGATCAGCAACACAGCTATCGCCTTTCTCCATGGGAATATTTTCAAGTTCAAAATAATTGCTGGCATCGAGTAATCGCTGCGGATTCATGCAGCACGGCAAGGTATGTTCTAATTCAACTTGGGGACTTTGACATCGAGTTTGCTGAGGCAATGCAGCAACCAAAGCTGAATGAGACCTTTGTTTCAATGCGTTACGAGGAAAAGCTGCCTCTAATTTCGGAGATGGGTCCAGAACTATCCTTGCTAGGAGATTTATTTGAACGCCATCCTCATCGAGAACTTTCTCAAGAAGAGAATAGCGATGTCATTCAAGGAATTCGACTAATATTATCCAAAACGAAATAACTATGGCCGCAATCTACATAACCCCAATGCTTGATAACTACCGAGTCGACCGAAAGAACCCCTTCGACCCCCTCGAATTATTCGAAGCCGAATCGGAACAAGTATCCCTGATGTTGAAGTATTTGGTCGATAGAGGCTTTCTCAAAACGACGGATTATGATCCAAAACTTTTCCGTAAATTCCGTCAATTCATCGCAGGGAACTTCGACATACCTTGGACATCTGTGAGTATGCGCTGCCAACATTTGATCTACGCAATTAATGCCATTCACCGACCTGAGAACATGATTGCCGCAGGAATCTTCTGCGGGGCGACTTTTGCAAACAACGCCGGCGCTGCTGTCGGCCCAGGAGCGGTCTATAGGGCGAAGAATTTGGTTGGTATTGAAATACACGAACCATCGGCATCTCTTGCGGCAACTAATATTGCCAAGTTCAAAGCAGATTCCCATTGTAGGATTGAGTGCACTGACGCGATTCGCTATTGTGATACATTTGAACAGCCGATTGATCTTCTATACTTGGATGCGGTCGTAATGAATGGCAAGTCTACCAATTTGGACGGAAATTCCGCCCACCGCCAAACGAAAAGCCTCTATTATGAGATTCTCCAGGTATGCCTTCCAAAACTTAAACCCGGCAGCCTGGTTCTTTCTCACAACTCCGTAGATTACGCCGAAGAACTAACGGATTTTCACAACACAGTTCGCGATACCTCAATATTCAAAAATAGCATCAATTTCGTCATGGATACTCAGGGTCTCGAAGTATCCATTCGCTGAAATACGTAGCTACCATGCTTATGGCTTTAAATGGCCGCGCTCCTAGGGTATGGTCCAGCATTCCAACAACGCCTGTGCTTTCTCTTTCGATCCGTCGACCTTCAGTTCGTTTTTGAAGAGGGGAGACCCAGCCAGGCCTTTCTGACGTGTCTGGCAAAGTTGCCGAAGCCCGTTCCATGAAAGGTGTAGTTTGAGGGTGGCTTCTTCGTTGGGGACCGCCTGGAGGTCGAGTTCCCAGAACGCTCAGTCAGCGACAACAGGCATGGTAAATTCTCTAAGCCGGTTTGTCCCCATGGACGAATGGCAACAGACTTGCAAACTGGCCGCCAAGGTGATCAGATCAACCTATGTCGATGACGACCGCAAGGCCACCACAATCAAGCGGTATCCGGATCGATGCCGTGCGCATTCGCCATTTTCGTTCGTTGCGGAATGTTGAGGTAACGCTGGCGGATACTTGCTTACTCGTTGGGATGAACAACTCCGGAAAGACCTCCTTCCTGCGGGCGCTCCATCTTGCCCTCGGAACCGACCGGCGCCTGATATCATCGGACGATTTCTTCGTCGATGACAGCGGCCAAGCAACGGAGATTCTGATCGATGTGCGAATTGTTCCTATTGGGGAGGATGGAAAACGGGCGAATCAGTTTCCCAATCCTTGGATCGAATCCGATTTTGGCGGGGCCGGGCTTATTTCTACTGACACTAGTGACTGTGAGTTCATCGCCTTTCGTACCCGGATTACCTACGATGTGGTGAAGAGTGACTTCAACCTGGAACGGAGTCGCCTGCAGGATTGGCCGGATCTGGCGGACTGGGAGGAAGCCCCGGTGGGTAGTAAGGTCGCAAGGTTCGCTCAACTGCTTTCGTTCTTTATTGACGCTCAGCGCGATGTTATCGCTGACTTGCGGACCCCCACGTCCTTCTTCGGGCGCCTGCTCTCAAAGATCGAGATCCCAGACGAGTTGATCATGGAAGTGGAGCAACAGCTCAGCGGGTTGAACGAAGAAATCGTCGATAACAGCGAAGTCCTCGCCCATATCCGCGATGCTCTCTCCGTGCTCAATCAGACCGTTCCGGCTTTCGGCGAAGGAGTGGAACTTACGCCGGTTAGCAAGAAGCTGCGCGATCTCACCAAGGGTCTGGGCGTCCAATTCTCCGACAGCAACGGCTCCTCTTTCCCGCTCCAATCCCATGGAATGGGCACGCGCAGTTGGGCGTCGCTACTGAGCTTCGAGGCGTATGTGTCGTGGACCGCAAAGCTTTCCGCCGATCGCGGTCTGCCCTTTCACCCCGTGCTTTCACTTGAGGAGCCGGAAGCCCACCTCCATCCCAACGCCCAGCGTGCTGTTCATGACCAACTCTCCCGCGGCCTGGGGCAGAGAATCATAAGCACGCACTCGCCCTACATAGCCGGTCAGGCCGAACTTGGAGAACTTCTGCATTTCTCCAAAAAGGGGACTGAAACACGAGTAAACCGACTGCCGATGGATGAGCTGGAGCCCGAGGAAATCCGCAAAATTCGCCGCGAGGTGATGCGTTCGCGCGGCGAGCTGCTGTTTGCCCGAGCGGTGGTCCTTTTTGAAGGCGAGACTGAGGAGCAGGCCCTTCCGATGTTCGCAAGGCATCATTGGGGAAGGCATTCGTTCGAGCGGGGAGCCTCCTTCGTCGGTGTCGGTGGCGATGGGAACTACTTTCCATTCATACGGATCTTCGAGGCCTTTCAGGTTCCTTGGTTCATATTCAGCGACGGGGAGGTGGATGCCCGGAAAGCAGTCGAAGCAGCCTTGACTAAGGCGAACCTGCAGGCCCCACATCATAACGTGGTGACAATTCCAAAAAATCAGGGAATCGAAGGTTATCTGGTAACGGAGGGCTACAAATTAGAGTTGAAGCAGGCTGTTATTAAGCAAGCCGGTCCCTATCATAGCGAAAACCATAGACAGGCGAAAGAGCAGGAAATTGCGGGTTGGACAGATGAGGAACTTGAAGCTCATATGAAAGGTAATAAAACTGCCATGGCGCCCCACTGGGCTAGGGCGATTATCGATTCAGGGGGTGAGCGTTCCGTTCCAGTCGCGATCAAAAAGCTGCTCGTTGCGGTGGGCGAACTCCTCTCCGAAAATCGAGCAACCGCAGACGGGTGAACCTTTCCTCTGATCAACGAAAGATTGTCGAAGCCCCGGACGGCCACTATCTCGTGGTCGCGTCGGCAGGTTCGGGCAAGACGCGTGTCATCACTGAGCGTGTCCGTCATCTTCTCGACATAAGGAAAACCCGCTCTCGTATTCTCGCGCTCACTTTCACCAACAAAGCGGCCGAGGAAATGCGGCACCGATTGCAATCCTTGCCGGATCTTACGGATCGCACCTTCATCGGGACCATCCACAGCTTCTGCCAAACCGTTATCGAATCTCACGGGCGCGTGGTCGGTTACGAGAAGATGCCTGCGATTCTGGAACGCGAGGCAGATCGGCTTGCGATGCTTGAAATGGCCCTCTACCAGAGTCCGGAACTGCGACAACATCTTTTGAAACAGGAGGACGCCAAGGCAAAGCGGCAGTGGCTTTATACCGTTC
>JBCCEO010000701.1:0-4528 GCA_039030255.1 Planctomycetota bacterium
AAGTCTTGTGGGGGCGTATACACCAATCCGTCTACCGAGCCTTGGGTTGATTGTATTGTGGAAACAGAATTGATCTGCAGTGTCCTTCCCATTTCAGAGACATCGTTGTTCGTGATGTTGCCGTTGAAGGTTATTGTGCTGTCTTCTGCAACGCTTATGGCATCATTTAGAGCAGTTGGTGCGTTGGCATCTAAAACAACCGACAGGGAAAATGTGCTTCCAAAATCGACCATCGCGGGTGGAACAACTTCGGTAAGGATTGCCACTCCTACTCCTGGCGTCTGTATCAAGATATCTGTAACTGGAGAGTTATCGCCCTCTGCAGGCGTAAAGTTCACGACTCCCGGCGCGGTGGCAATCATGGGGATTGTGTAGAGCAGCGTTGGAGAGCCAGGCGAAGGAAAATCGGAGCTGTTTGTGAGTTCAGAACTCGCGCCAAAGTCATTAAATCTGGCGTCCAGAACCTCACCAAAATTTGCTGCAAACGTGTAAACCGCTTCATTGTAAGTTACGCCCAGATATTCGCTTTCTGGAGTTGACTGATCACCATTCAGAACCGTGTTGACTTCGAAATCGAAGCTCTCTCCGCCTTGGATTGAAACGTTTGTGGGATTCAGAGTGATGGTGGGCAGGTCTCGTTGGGTGAGGTCACCAATAAAACGAATCTCAAAATTGAAGCGTGCATTGCCGGCGACAGCATCAGCGCGGCTGGCAGCGGTGTCTATCTGGACTGTTACATTACCCGTACCAACAGTCGAAAGGTTTTCCAGCGCACTTTCCATTTGCCGAGCGATTTGGGAATCCTGTTGAATCTGACCGTTTTCGATCAGGAAGATAGAGTCCGTTGTCTCAGCACCAAAATCAAGCGTAAAACTACTGTTGATGGCTGCTGTGTCCAACTTGTCCACGAAGAAGCGAAGCTGCTGGACTTCACCTACGTCGATATCAAACACAGCCGCGTCGTCGAAACCAACATCCAGGTACGCACCAACAACACCACGCGGAGGATTCGTAAAGCCTGTTCTCGTGTCCCGAACGAATGTTCGCATCGAGAATCTGTCTCCAACAACTACTTGATTGCCCGCAATAGGATTTCCGTCCCGGTCCACAAAATCATGGGTGAATTCAACCATGGGAGTGCTTTCACCCATCGCCTCGCTTGAGACTGGTGAGGTTTCGTTGCTTGAGGCATGCGAGTCCGAAGGTGACACGTTGAGAATTGCAAAAGTTTGATTATTTGCAGGATTTGCATCCGCTTGATTGGACGAGATCGAAGCGCTAGAAAAAACAGTTGCAGCGCCTACCTCGGCAGGAAAGCGAAGCGTAACGAAAATCGTGTCAGATTGGCCAGCCGCCAAATTTGCATAGCGCAGGTTCAGCTCACTTGAGCTCGGGTTCGCCGCCGAGATCTCGGCGCCCAGCGCGCTGGAAACGCTCTGAAGCGTAACATTCGCGTCGGTGAAGTTTGGTAAGGTGTCTGTGAGAAGAACATTGGTTGCATCGGCAGACCCGACGTTGGTTACTTGCAACCGATAAGTCAATGCAGCACCAGAAGTGATCGAGTTCGATCCGCCGCCAATCTCTTTCGAGAGAGCCAAGTCGACTTGGGGCTGACTACTGCTGGCTTGTGTACTTGGATTGGCATTTGAACTACTAGCGTTCGAGTCGTTTCCTTGAGTCGATCCAGAGGCTAATGCCGGACCATAAGCCTGGGTATGGCTTACCTCGGCGGCAAGGGCTGGACCGTACTCGATTGGAGTGTCCATGGCTCCGAATGCGAGTAGACGCCGCTCTTCCATGCACTCAATTCGCAATTGCTTGGTGAGGCTTTGTCGACGCGCTTTGCGGATACTGTCTTGGCTTTGGCGTTTGAAAAAGCGAGTCACGATACGGGATACCGGTGTCATTGATTGCTCCAGTCTCGAAAGGCCAATGTCGGCAAGGTTGGCGCCGCGCCGCCCGGGGGCTCGCGAAGGATCTACGCAGCTTGCAAAATGGCCCAAAATGCGATGGAGCTATCATAGTCGCTGGTGCGAAAGATAGTGCGCAAAAGTCCAAAACGGACCGACCGGTGAGCCGAAACAACCGAGCAAGCAGTGAGTTTCAAATTGCTCGACTCTTGCTCTGCCAAGAAGCTCTCGACCCCAGCGCTGGAGTCCAGGCTTTAGCCGCTTCCATTGCAGCTTGAGAAGCCCGGCAGCTTACGCGTCGCGGCTCACTGTCAGTCAGAACTTGATGGCCTGGCTTTCGACGGAGCGAAAAAAGGCCATTCGCGCTGCAGCCGCAGAGGCAGGTACGGAAATGCAAAAAGCACGTCTTTCGTTTGAAAGACGTGCTTTGCCCGTGTCAGTGAATCTTAGAGCCTGGCTCAGGGACTAAGACTCGACTTGCATCAAGAGCTTACCACCGGAATTCGGCTCCGAAGCTTAGCCCATGTACCAGGAAGTCGGTTTCGACGAAGTTGAATACCGGGCGATTGGGGCCAGTGACTGTGCCTTGGGCTCGGAATAGGTTCGGATTGACATCCAAGTCGATTTGCTGACCGGGCCTTACAACATTGCCCCAGTAGATCGCCGAGTATCCCATTGTGGCACGAAGCCGTTTCGTGAGTTGATAGCCAACTGTTAGACCGAGTTCGGGAATCATGGTGAACTGATCGCGATCGTAGGTCCCAATGTTGCTGTCCAGGGCCAGAATCCCAGAGTTGAAGTTCGACGTGACCCCGCCCGTAACCGTTTGGGTTGAACCACTGATGTTGACCGTCTGATGCACGTTGCCAATTCCAAGTCGCATCAAGGCGTCCACGGACCACCATCCGCGACGTCCCTGCCAGATGAATCCCAGTTCGCCACCGTTGAATTGGTTTCGAGTTGCAAAGTGATCTGTGATGTCAAAGCTGCCCGTTGGAGTACTGATCTTTTGCAGTTGTTCGCGAATAACGATCGACTCATCGAGCTCCCAGAACCGGTACCCAAGTGTTACATCAAATCGGGACGAGTATGGGACAGCAATTCCACGCAAGTTGGAGAAGCCGCAACCCTCTGTGCCGAATAGCTGGCGGCGGAATCGAAATGCAGCTCCATCGAACTCTGAGTTAACGTTGATGCCAATGGAGCCAGTAACGTCACCTGGGAAAGCAACTCTTTCGACCGCGTCCCGACCTACGTTTGCGTCAAAAATCGGTCGAGAAAGAATCGGATCACCCGTCGATTGGCGGAAGAAGGTTTCAGTGTCTTCTCCAAGGCCGACGTATTCGCCCTCGATGCCCCATTTGGGAAAGGAAGATAGCCACCAGCCGAAGCGAATTCGGAATCCATTGCGTTGGCCGTTGAGGATGTCTTCGTTGCCACCAAATAGGATCGATGCAGTTGGTTGATTGAGAACACCGGAAAGCGTTGGATCGCTGCTGGTTGTGACCAAGGGCGGAACGTCCATGCCCGATGCGTACCACATCAGGTATTCGGCGTGAACCCAACCGTGTGCCGGGAAGCAGATGCAGAATCCTCGGGGAGCAGCACAAGTATCGCAGCTTGGCGTTACTGAGCAACTGTCGCAGCCAGTATCGCAACCGCCTTCACAACCACCACCGCAGGAAGAGCAGCCCGACGACACGACGCCGTCATGGATGATCTGACCCTCGTGCACGATAGGGCCTTCGTGTATGACTCCGCCATGCACGACTTCCGTGTGGCTGGCAGAAGTCACTTTACTTCTGGCGACTGGTTGGCCATCGCGTCGGGTTGGCACACCAACCTTTGGGCGCGATTGCCGGACTCGAGTGTTCTGAGTTCGATTTTCCTGGGCGTCCACGATGCCAGTGGCGACTAGGGAACAAATCAACGCGATTGAGGCAATTAAGTTCTTCACGATTGCCGAGCCTTCCATAGCAAAACCGCCCGTCCAGGGCTTTCTTGGAGTATTTCAAGCCTGACCGACACGGATTGGGCCAGCTTGTTTTCCGTCCTGATCTAGGACTCAACTCTCACATCGTCTTGCTGCCGCCCGCAAATTTAGCTTAACCCGAAAAAATTACGTGACCCAAAAATTCTGCCTAACCCGCAAAGTTTAACATCGATGCCTAAGTCCTTTTGCCACATAGGTTTAGGTTTTCTATTGTGGGTACTTCAGAAGTATTTGTTTTTTCAGCGCCTCCAATTTGGGGCTTTCACGCCAATATCAATGTGATATCACTTATGTATCATGCGATGGCGGGTTGCCAGTCGAAATGTTTTTGGCGGTATTTGTCCGCAGATAGCTATGAAAGGTCTTTTGGAATGAACCACGAGAAGCAATTTACCCCAATTTCAGGTTGGATTCCTTTGGCAATAGCCCTACTTGGAATACCGGGGGCCGTCCTTCTGATAGTTTTTGGATCCATTTTCGAGACCCCGCCGGTAATCATTGCTGGGCCGATACTTTTGACAAGCTGTGTCATTGGGCTTTGTGGTTTGATGGCAATAGCTCCAAATCAAGCGCGAGTGTTGCTGTTATTCGGTGAATAGGCCACCGCACAAAGGGCGAAGTCCTC
>JBCCEO010000702.1:0-4523 GCA_039030255.1 Planctomycetota bacterium
CGTGCTCTTTCGTGACCGTGTTGAACGTAGCGTTGCACAATACCATAGAAACAACGCCCGTAAATTCGCTGTGCTGTACATGGATGTGAACGATTTCAAGCTTATCAATGACAACTATGGGCACGGAGTCGGCGATGATTTCCTTGTCGCGTTAGCCAATCGATTGCACGGCGGCCTAAGATCCTCAGACGCAATTCTTGCCCGACTCGGCGGCGATGAATTTGCCGTCCTACTCGAAAACGTTGACTCGATCGAACACGCGATTGCGGTTGCAACAAGACTAGCAGAAAAAATGAAGGCTCCATTTCCAATTGGTGAACACGAGTTTTGCTCTGGAGTTAGCATTGGCATCGCTATGTGTAGTAGTAGCAACGCTAATTTGGATACAATTATTTCTGAAGCGGATACAGCGATGTATTACTGCAAGCGGCAAAGCGATATGCCCTACTCAGTGTTCAACTCACAAATGCTTACCGAAAGCGTCGAACGCCTCGAGCTAAGTGGCGAACTTCGCCAAGCCGTTTATCGCAACGAATTGGTCGTGAAGTTTCAGCCCATCGTTGACTTGCAATCCAAGGAAATTCAGGCTTTTGAAGCCCTAACGCGCTGGCAACATCCGCTTCACGGCGAAATTCTCCCAGAACGATTCATGCCGATCGCTGAGTCCTCCGGAATACTTTTGGAACTTAGCTGCTGGGAAATTGAAACAGCTTGCAAGAATTTGGCTGACTGGAAATCAACCAGCAGCCTCCCTGTTAAGCTAAACATCAATGTGGGCCTAAAATTGCTGCAGATTCCGAGCTACGTGGAATCACTAAACAACTGCATTCAGCAACATGATCTATCAGCAGATCAAATCAAACTGGAGCTAACGGAATCACAATTGTCCCAAATGCCAGCAGAGGCCTTTGAGACTTTGAAGAAACTTGACGGGCTAGGCTTCGAAATCGTTCTCGACGACTTTGGACTTGGCTACTCCTCACTGTTTCAAATCCATCACTTGCGATTAAGCATGTTGAAGATAGCCAGCTCAATCATTTGCGATCTACATTCGTCCAGTGAGAAAAAAGCAATCGTAAAATCAATCCAAGCCCTAGCAAACAGCTTGGACATCGATGTAGTCGCCGAAGGTGTTTCCAATGCAGAGCAGATTGATTTGCTACTTGACGCCGGTTGTAGTTTCGGCCAAGGATCTTACTTAGGAATTCCACAGGAAGCAGAAGACCTGTTCGCTAGTGATCGTGAACTTTCTTCTCGGACTGCAGTAGGCTGAGTAGGTCGGCGATCTCCTGCTTCGTCAGAACGTTTAGCAGTCCTTCTGGCATCGACGATACACGCGATTGGCTTCGCAGCTCAATTTCTTTCTTCGTTAGAGTGCTGATCGACTTTGGATTTAACAAGTTCGTGATAACCTTCACTTCCTTGTCATTCTCCTCTTGGATCACCCCTGCCACGACCTGTCCCGAATCCAGAAGAAAACGATAACTGCGGTATTTGTCTGCAATTTCTTTCGACGGCGAGAGCATTTGCTCCAGCAGCCTGTCCCCTCGGAAGCGTTTCCTAACATCCGACAAGTCCGGCCCAAGATTCAGCCCCTGTTTTCCCATCTGGTGACATTGCTCGCACTTCGCCTTCTTAAAGGCTGCCAAACCTCTCATCAAGGCAAGTTCGTCATCACTGGTTTCGAGGTCTACCAAATCAGAAAGCTTCCATTCCCGCACCACCGAAGGTCTCGTCGACTCGACTAATTGGGCTGCTTGCTCATCATTTCTGGCAACGATCAAATTGCCACTCATAATCACCCAATGGCCTGGGAACGTGCAAACGTAGGGGTAAACTCCAGACTCTTCAGGTGCTTTGAATCGCATGACATGTACTTGCGTTTTCCGAGTCGGACCGATCATCGGTGCAGCTTGAATGATCAGGTTTTTCTTTCCTGGCGGTATGAAATTTGAATTCGCATTCTTCGGGTCTCTGGCCATTTCGTTCGCGGCCATGCCAACATTTTCCAAAGCGCCAGGCTGAACGATCAGCAGATTGTGATCGGTCGCATCTCCGTTGGAAAATACAATCTTGGTAGGTTGCCCAGGCTTCACCCGAATCTCTTCCACCGTGAACTTCATCCGCTCGGGAATACAACCAATGCGAACAGTCTTCAGGTTCTTCTGGCTATCAAATTGAGCATCGATGGCATTTGCCGGCGGCTCTTCCAGCGTACTTTTGCGTTTCGAATCTCGAATGCGTTTGGCTATATCATATGCGCTATTATTTTCCCAATGACGTCGTAGGTTCTCGGAGCCTAGAGCACAGGTCAACGCGTACTCCAAGTGACCGCCCAACGGATGTTTGTAAATGTCGAGCGCAACGTCGAGCGCCGCTTTCGTACCAATGTAGCTGGACGCGATCGCTGCCTGCATCCGAACGATACTGGACGGATCATTCGCGCTCGCTCGAAGCAAACTCAATGCATCGGTGTATTCAGCGTGCCAATAACGAAGCTGTTCTGTCGCAGCAGCTCGCGCCATGTGATCCGTGCTCTGCAGCAACTGCCGCAGCAGTCCCAGATTTTTGGCACCGATTCCGCGATAGGCCCAAATGGCCTCCAAACGATGGTGATCGAGCCTCGGATCGGAACCCTCGAGTTCCTTCACCCACTTGTCCAGCGCCTTCTTGACGACCTGAGGATCTCGTTCACGCAACTCGCGTTTCGCCCAGTAACGGATCCGATACTCAGGACGTTTGAGTAAGTCCAGCAATTCGGCCGTTGCTGCGTCCTCGATCTTCGCAGGATCTTGAAGAGGTTTGCCCTTTGCAGTAATACGCCAAATCCTGCCCGAGTGGCGATCCCGCCGTTCGTCTCGCAGTGAGTATTGCGCGTGGCCCTTGATCGGGTTGTACCAATCGCAAACGTACATCGCGCCGCGTGGACCATAACCGATATCGACAGGAATAAAACTCAGGTTCTTCGAAAAGATCAAGTCACTTTGATACTCTTCGTCAAATCCGAATTCGTTCTCGGTCCATTTGTGAATCTCAATCCGATTGGTCGGCTTGTAGCGCGCTTTGATGTAGTGCCCTTGTAGTTCATCGGGGAAGGTCCCAAAATCGACGAACTCTTGGCCACAAGTTCCCGAATAGGCGCGCAGACCGTCGGGCTTAGGATGCTGAGTAGGGTAAGGCGGATCCAAGGAATGAAAGGCGGCCGCGTAAATGGGGTGACTAGCCACGTGCTGTCCCCAATCATCAAACGTCACGCCCCAGGGATTCGTACTGTGGTAAGTTCCGAAACTGGTAAGCTTTTGAATCTCAGGTTCAAAGCGAAACCAGCCGCTATTCTGCTGGCGAATCGGACCATAAGCCGTTTCCACTTGCGAGTGATGAAAAATGGATTCGCGGAAAATCAAATCCCCATCAGGACTCCACACAAAGTCGTGCAAGGCGTGGTGCGAATCTTCCGTGCCAAAGCCAGTTAGTAAGCGCTTCCGCAAATCTGCTTTTCCATCACCATCCGTGTCCTTAAGGAAGGTCAAATCCGGCATCTCGGAAACATAAACGCCTCCATCACCGAACTCGAAGGAAAGCGGAATGTGCAAATCGTCGGCAAACACAGTCGACTTGTCGGCCCGGCCATCGCCATCGGTATCCTCGAGAATGACCAACTTGTCATCCGGCTCATTACCTGGATAAACATGCGGATACGTGGTCGAACAGGAAACCCACAAACGGCCCTGTCCGTCCCATCGCATTTGAATCGGCGCCCCAAGCTCCGGAAACTGCTCCTCGCCCGCGAAAAGATTCACCTCAAAACGTGGATCAATCTCAAAGTCCTTGAGCTCGTCTTCGGCCGAAAGCCAACGATTCGCTCCGCGACTCTGTTTGGTCTTGGGCAGCAGCGGCAAGTTCGAATCGTCGACGTCGGGTTCAACTGGAGCACCGATCGCCAACTTCTGAATTCGCTCTTCACGATTCCCAACCATCAAATCAAAGTTGCGCATCGCGGGCAGAAAATCCAAGTAACCATAGCTTTTATTTCGATTCCCGGTGTAATAAAAAGTATTAGCCGGACGATAGCGCCGAAAGTACTGACGATTCTTATCGATGACTTCTTGCCGAAGCCGCTCATTGACCTCGGGGGCCTCCGCTTGAAAAACCTCTTGGAACAATTCTTTTGCGAAAAGCTGATACCCCTGCTCGTTCAAGTGCACTCCGTTGACGGTCAAGTCGTCGCCTGGACTGCTCATCGCACGCTGCGTCGCGTCAAAGGCATCCGCAATCCCAACGCCTTTTTCGGCGGCGACATCATGCATCGCCTGCACGTACAACGCGATGTTTCCATTGTTGCGTTTCGCCGCAGCTACGGCGGGCACGTCCTCATTGGAAATGGGTGCAACTAATACAATTTGCGGAGCCGTAGTGCCGTTGAAGGCTTTGCCTTTCAGATTATCAACAAATACTCCTAAACGCTTTTTGAAGTTCTCCAGTCCTTCCTCACCAGCAAAGGACTCGTTGAATCCATACGCAGC
>JBCCEO010000703.1:0-4520 GCA_039030255.1 Planctomycetota bacterium
AGGAGCAGTACGATCAGCTGTCTCCCACCGAGAAGCTCAAGGGGAAGTCAATGGCCACAGGCGGAGCAGCGGCCGCAGTGGTGCCAGGAGTGTCGTTTGCCAACGCGGCACAAGGGCAGGTGACGCTTGGTCTAGATTCGGATGCCCATCAGATATTCAAGTGATGAAGAATCACCCCGGCTCAAGCAGGCTCGAGTCGAAGGCACGAGCTCCTCTAACCCAAAACCCTTTCTACCAACTGAGCATTGCAAGCCCTAAGAATGAGCTAACGTCAGTATCACAACCCCTGAGGCCAACTTCGCTTGCCGGCCTGGGCTTCAATAACATCCAGAACAAAGCCCAATGTCTTAACCGCAGTCGGATCCTGAGGACCAAGCTCGTTGTAAAGTTGATAGCTGCGTTTAACGCCCTCGCGCCCAAGTTGATTTCCAAAGCGTTGCACAGAACGACTGAAGGCCTCCGCAGCGCCCTTGCGAGCGTCGTCAGAACCAATGGCCGACATTTCGACAAGCTGGATTTGGCTGTCTTTCGTTCCAAGACCTGAAAGCATGTTTGCGGCACTTGGTCCTTGAAGTCTTCTGACTGCCCGCCCAAGTTGAGTTCGTACTTTGGCAATGTTGTAGAAGGAATAGGTTTCCCGTTCGGCAGTGATCTTGGATAGGAACTGTTGCCCTTGGAACGCAAACTCACTTCGATCAATCGGGCCGAGAGGTTCAGTATCCAATTGACTTAGCATCATCGCCACGACGCGTTGCATTTGCTCGGGTCGCGTGGACAGAACTGATTGAACGACGCCTCCCAATCTTCCAAGCAATCGCTCTTCATGCGGTTTGAGATCTGATATCAGCACAGCGATCGGAAGAGCCCCGGCCTTGCGCGAATGACGCAAGCGCTGCAACAACTCAAACAAAGTCTGGTCGAGAACACGATCGCAAATGACAACCATTTCTACCGGACTGTCACCGTATAAGGCCATCAACGCGTCCTTAGCACTATTCACGCTGGTAACTTCAGCCGTGGTGACCGCTTGCAGTTGATCGACTGCCGCCTGACGTAAGTCGGCTTGCAAACCAATCACCAAGGAGTGGGGTCCATTGCTCAGTTGTGTCATTTCCAGCGCCGCATCGATCGCTTTGGCCGATCCGCGATATGCGAAAGTCGGATCAATCTTTGCAAGCCGTTCCAGAGCAATGAAACGAATGGTCGGTCGCGAATCCGCAACCACGTCGCTGAGGAAGCCAATTGATTCTTCACCCGCGTCCAGCGGCATCGCTTGAATCGTTCGCACCGTCGCACCATGCAGTTGCGTTGTACTGGCAACTTCAAACAGGTCCATCCAAAACGCCTTGTCTTGCAAATCGCAGTTTGGCAGCACGTCGCTAGCGTCGAAGTCCGCGTGCAAACTGGATTTCCATTGGTAGTCGCGTTGCAACAGCACACTTGCGTTTGACAAAGCAGACTTGGAGTCGCCGGCCATCCAGCGATGAAATGCTAGACGAGCCAAGCATTCAAGTTCAAAAAGCTCGCCCGTGCGATCTGCACTAACGATCGTTTTTCCATCGACGCCCGGGTACCAAACAAGATGAACAGAAGCCACAGGACGAGCGCGCTCTTGTTCGTACTTCACCAATTGGCGTTCAAATGCTTTTGTCAAATGGTTAGAGACCGCTTCTGGAGTCGGAACGCTTCCATATTTTGCTGCTACCTTCTGCACCAATGCCTCTCTGGCCTGATCGCTCCACTGCGGGTTGACCAATCCAGCAGCCAGCTCAGGTGAGAATTCGGAATCGCCCAAGGCAACTAGAGCCGTTGTGGCACGAGCCGCACTTTCTGAATTGCGAATCGCACAAGCAGCGTGAAGCGCGTCCATCCCAGCATGGCCGAACGAGTAAATCGTTTCGGCCAAGATTTCAGGATCGATCGTAGACCCAGAATCAAGCAACTGATTGGTTAAGGCCTGGATCCCTGGAACACCACTATCTTGCAATCGAATCTGTGCCAGTTGCCGCTTGCCGATGTCATCACTGGCCAATTCGGCTACCCAATTGCCAATCCAACTTGGATCCCGGGCAAGCTTAGCGGGGAGCTGCATCAGCTGTAGTGCTGCAGCTTTTTGAGCGTCGGATAGCTGAGATACACCGGAACGCATTTCAATCCACTGGTCAAAGCCAACAGCCCTCGACAACTCGGCCTTCTGAGTATCATTCCAATTGAAAGCCGGGATACCATCAAGCAACCGTCCCAGTTCATCCCAGCGAGCAATTCGGACCATCCACGTGATGCCTTCGGCCATATCTTGTGGCGTTTTCGGTGGAGAAGCCCGAAGTAGCCGAACGACGGGATCTTTCTCCTCTTTGTCGAGCAAGTCAGAATTATTACTTGCACCCGAACGAGCCGGAGTAGCTGCTCCGCCTCCGAAGACGTTCATTCCGTCTCCGGCAGCTGCTCCGCCTCCGAACGGATTGTTGTCCCCAGCGTCGCCAGCGTTTCCGCCTGATCCACCGAAAGGATCAGAGCCACCCGCTCCACCGAAGGGATCAGATCCTCCCGCTCCGCCAAAAGGGTCCGATCCACCCATTCCTCCAAAGGGATCTTCGCCTTGGGCACAGAGCTTTCCGCCTGAACCAAGGATCCCAAGCAGTAGAAAGGAAAGCGTCAAAACGATTTGCCAAGAGTTTGGCAAACTGCGCTGAATTGATATTTTCATGGGTGCGATCGCGAAAGAAGAGAATCATGCGCAAGGAACCTAGCTTATTGTAATTGCTCGATCCAGCGATTGACCTGAGAACGCACTTGTTCCGGATTGCTCGATCCGTAGCTTTGGTAGGCCCGTACTGCTTTTTCCACTCCTAACACATCTCGCACACTCATATTGAGCCCTTCGTGGGCCTCCTGTAGCTGGGATTCGCTCAAATCCGCCAGTCTTATGCCCGCTTGTTGAGCAGTCCCAACGAGGGCTCCCACTAGATGATGTGCCGTTCGCTGGGGAAGCCCAGTCTGTATCAAATACTCCATCAAGGTCGTAGCATCCAAATAACCCTCCTCAAGTCGACTGGCAATCGACTCCCGTTGAAGCTCAGATTCCGCGACAATTGGAATCGCCAGCTCCAGACAAGCTTCAATTGTGTCAAAGGAATCAAAGAGAGGAGGCTTGTCTTCTTGCAAATCCCGGTTGTAAGCCAAGGGCAATCCCTTGACTAACACTAGCAACGTTTGCAGATTGCCCAGAACGCGTGCAGACTTCCCGCGCGTCAGCTCCAAGGTATCCGGATTCACTTTCTGCGGCATGATCGATGAGCCTGTGCAGAACTGCTGCGGAAGATTAATAAAATTGAATTCGACCGTGGACCACAAAATCCACTCCTCGGCCCAACCGCTCAAGTGCTCTGCGATCATGGCAAGCGCAAAGGCGGACTCGATTACAAAATCGCGATCGCTACTGACATCAATGCTATTGGCCGCAACCGCCTCGAAGCCGAGCTCTTCGGCTGTCATACCGCGGTCGATAGGCAGTGTCGTACCAGCACAAGCCGCTGCACCTAAGCCGCATACATTGACACGCCGCCGGCAATCGATCAACCGCCCACGGTCACGAGCGAACTTCTCCATATAGGCCAGCCAATAATGCGGCGCTAAAACGGGCTGGGCACGTTGCAAGTGCGTATAGGCTGGGAGCACGACATCCATGTCCCGATCACAACGGCTGAGGAAAGCTCGCTGCAGGTTCTTTAAGAGTTCATCGACTCGATCCAATCCGTCACGGACCCACAATCGAAAATCGGTGTTGACTTGGTCATTACGACTGCGCGCCGTATGCAACTTGCGACCCACATCGCCCAATCTCTCAATAAGCGCGCTTTCGATGTGCATGTGGATGTCTTCGAGTTCGTTACGGAACTCCATCTTGCCATCTGCGATCTCCTGTTCAATTTCGCGCAGATTGGTTTCGATGGCCTCAAATTCTTCCTGGGAGATAATTCCTTGCTTGGCCAGCATCCGGGCATGGGCAATCGAGCCACGTACGTCGTGGCGAAATAATCGGTGATCAAAACTGATACTCTCGCCAAAAGCCTCAAGACGCTTATCGGAGGCCGCCTGAAAAACACCACTTCGAGAAGGAGATGCAGTCAACGTTCTTTACTTTCCATTGGTTTTCAAAAATGCCAGCAAGTTCGCATGCAGCAACGCTGTTGAATGACGACAGTGAGCTTGCTTCGGGCGGCCCGGCGAATTGCTAGACGAAGACAGACCGCTGCCTAAGGCAGCAACATCACGCCAACATCTCTCCCAAGTCGGCAACAAACGTACGGCTAAGCAATTATGTCATGCAAGACATGGCCGTGTACATCCGTGAGGCGGTGATCACGTCCGCCAAATCTGAAGGTCAATCGCTCGTGGTCAATTCCCATCAAATGCAGCATTGTCGCGTGCAAGTCATGGACCTCGACCGGATTGACGAGAGCACGATAAGAAAACTCGTCAGATTCGCCGTAAGTCGTCCCACCTTTAACGCCGCCGCC
>JBCCEO010000704.1:0-4513 GCA_039030255.1 Planctomycetota bacterium
AGCCGAGCAAATCCAAAAAGTTGGCCAAGCGGTCGAGTTCATCGAGAAAAATACTAGCTCAAACTAGCTGATTGATTCTGAAAGGTTTGGCCATGGGGCAGATTGATGTTTCCCCCTAGCTTCTTAGTTGTTCGCAAGCTGAGCTACCTTTCACCAATCGTTTTTGCTTTGCATTGAAAATTAGAGTTCTGTTTGCTCGCAAGTGGTGATGGCATCAGAACGAAAAGCTCCACGTAAATCGCAGTGAACCTATGAAGCGTCGTGTCGTTGTAACTGGAATGGGAGCTGTCACTCCGCTTGGAGCAGAGTTGGACGAGCTTTGGCAAAGTGTCTTAGCTGCTAAGAGCGGCATTAAGAAACTGAGCGTTATTCCAGAGACGGATCGATTCAAAATCGACATCGCGGGCGATATTCCCGACTTCAACCCAGGCGAATACTGCGACCCGAAGGACATCAAGCGGCTTGACCGTTTCACTCTGTTCGCCATGTATGCCGGCGGTAAAGCGATTGAGGATTCTGGCCTCAATTTTGCCGACGAAGATTCCTTTCGTTGTGGGGTCATTTTGGGGTCCGGGATTGGCGGTTTGTCCGAGATCGAAATCCAAGTGGAGCGCTTGCTATACAAAGGGCCTGATCGCGTGAGCCCGATGACGATTCCCAAGTTGATGCTCAACGCCGCAGGTGGGAATTTGTCGATTCGCTACAGACTGCGTGGCCCTAACTTTACGGTTGCAACCGCATGTGCAAGCGCTACCAATGCCATGGGAGACGCGCTCAAAACAATTCAATACGACGACGCAGATGTTGTCATTACTGGAGGTACAGAAGCCGCCATCACCGCGATGGGCTTAAGTGCCTTCGCAAACATGAAGGCTCTTTCCAGTCGAATTGATGAACCTCATATGGCGAGTCGACCTTTCGATTCTGACCGCGACGGGTTTGTGCTTAGTGAAGGCGCTGGAGTAGTAGTTTTCGAGGAGCTTGAACATGCTAAGGCTCGCGGAGCGAAGATCTACGGCGAAGTTTTAGGTTACGGTGCCAGCGGCGATGGTGGTCACATCACTCAGCCCGATGCCGAAGGCAGAGGGGCGGCTCGGGCAATGGAAAATGCGATTCGAGATGCAGGTATTGACCCCACGGAAATGGATTACATAAACGCCCACGGCACCAGCACCCCCTTGGGCGACAAGGCCGAAACGCAGGCTATTAAGTCAGTTTATGGCGACCACGCGTACGATCTGGCAGTTTCCAGTACCAAGAGCTGCCTCGGACACGCTTTGGGGGCCAGCGGTGGTATTGAGATGGTGCTGACCATGCTCGCTATTCAAAATAACTTAGTTCCGCCGACGGCCAATTTGGACAACCCAGATCCGGCCTGTGATTTGAATTACACCCCTCTCAAGCCCGCCGAACGTGAAATCGGCACCGCAATGAACAATAGCTTCGGCTTTGGCGGTCACAATGCCAGCATCGTTTGCGGCAAGGTCCGCTAGCATGGTTAAATCTCGCCGGATCTCGAGGTAGGCGTACTGTCTACGCGAGTTCTGCATATTCAATGCTTTGGTAGGCATAGCGACCGCGTTCTCTTTCGCTGGACATTAGTACTAATTCGTCCACTTCGAAACGCGTTTCTACCTTTGAAGTTGTTTCTGCGATGCACTCTGCTAGCAGTTCATAGTCGATTCCCTTTCCGATCCGCCCAAGTGTGAGGTGCGGTGTGAATCGTCGCGGTTCGATGGCGAAACCCATTTCGGCGAAACTCTGGTTTAAGGATTCGTTCAAGGATTGCAAGGAGTCGCTCCCCTGCTCCACGCCAGCCCACAGAACTCGCGGTGGTTTGGCTTCAGGAAAACTGCCCAAACCACGGACTTCCACAGCAAACGGTGAAACGGCTTGGGCGCAAGATTTCAGTCTTTGGCAAATCTCAGGTAGTTGTCGATTATCGACTTCGCCCAGGAATTTGAGTGTCAAGTGAAACTGGTCCAGGGGCGTCCAGCGAACGTGATCGACCCGCGTCTCGAGCTTACGCATCAATCTTCCCATTATCGAGCGAGCTGGCTCGCCGATTTCCACTGCAGCAAAGACTCGTGTCGTGTCCATCGGTTTGTTCTTCCTCAGGCTCCGGCTTGGCTATGCCTGTGATTGCGACCACAGCGATTTGGCGTCTGCCACCAGCCGGGCGCCGACTTGTGTGATCACTTTATTGCACATGTAATTCGCACCCACCGCCGCCTTCTCGGCCGAGTAGCCATTCGTGATGGCGTACAGAAACGAACCGGCAAACATATCGCCCGCACCTGTCAAATCCTTAGGTTCGCAAGCAATAGCCGGCACATGACAGGTTTCGTCGCCAAAGCGAATGAAGGCGCCATTTGGACCATCGGTAACTACACAGTTCGGCACCAGTTCCTTGAGTTTTGCAAAAGCAGACTCCGAATCGCTCTCCTGTGTCGTTGCGATTGATTCAGGTGCATTACAAAACAGCAGGTCGCTTTCGACTAAGGCCTCTCGGAATGCATCTCCGAACACTTCTGGAATAAAACCGTCCGAGCAGGTCAGCGCAATCTTTGTGTTGTGCTTCTTCGCCAGTTGGATCGCTTCACGAATTGCATGTTGCCCTGTTTCTGGGTTGGCAAACACGTAGCCTTCGATAAAAAGCCAAGTCGACTGGGCGATTTCATCTTCTGTGACGTGATCGGCAGACAAAGTGCTGGACACAGCGAGGCAGGTCCGCAAAGTTCGCTCAGCGTCTGGCGTGATCAGGGCGAGGCAGGTCCCCGTGGCTTCCCCGGCGGCGGTCGTCTGTGTGGCAGCAGGAGCGTTTGGAAATGCAATGTCCAGTTCCCTGAACTCGTCGATGTAGTGCTTTCCATAGCGATCGTCACTAACACATCCGATGAATGCGCCGGTACCCCCTAGCTGCGAAATAGCAATAATTGAGTTAGCGACAGAGCCACCACTGACCAGTTTCAGGTCGTGGGTGGTGCCCTGAAATTTCTCGAGCAGCTCCAATTGCTCAGGTTTTTCAACCAACCGCATAGTGCCTTTTTCGAATCCAAGCGCTTCTAGTTCAGCGTCTTCAACTTCGAGGAAAATATCAACGACGGCATTGCCTAGGCCACAAACGTCAAACTTGGACATGGAATTTGATTCCTTCGCTAGGATTCGTTTCTTGCGTTAGGATTTGTTTCCTGCGCGAAACGCGATTAAAACTTGAATAAGGAAGAACGCGCAAGGATCCGAGCGGAATTATCCATACTTCAGTTTTCTTGAATAGGTAGCTTCTTGACGATGATGTGCTTGCCCTATCGTCCCCACCCATTGATGCGCAGCGGACACTTGCAAACACTCATGGTCGGGCTGCTGACCGGAGAACGTCCTGAGTACAGCGCAAAGTCTTTCTTGGTCGAGCTTGAAGATGGCGAAACTCTAGTCGTCCACGAGGAATGCGGCTCCAATCTTGCCGCTAATGCGCCGCTAGTTGTTTTGATTCATGGCCTCGGCGGAGATCATCGAAGTGCCTACCTGGAAAGGCTTGCTCCGCGAATTCATGCAAGCGGATTTGAAGTCTGGAGAGTCGACCTGCGAGGATGCGGAGCTGGAGCTGAGCACGCATGGAAGCCCGCCAATGCCGGGCGCAGCAACGATCTTGCGCAGGTGCTCATCAAGGCCGAATCCATGTATCCCGGCAAGCCAATTCACCTCGTCGGTTTTTCTCTCAGTGGCAATATTGTACTCAAGCTCCTGGGTGAGGCCGCAGCTGGAGAAAGTCCCCTTCAGTTGCAGCAGTCCGGGCTTGCCAATGCAATTGCGGTCGCTCCGCCAGTAAAGCTACAAGCGTGCGCGGACAACATGGATCGTTTGTCTCGCCGGCTGTATACCAAATTTTACTTGAAGTGCCTTGCTGAGCAGGTCGAGGCGAGGGCGCGATTGTGGAAGCAGTGGCGAAGCATACCGGCGCATCCCGCTGTTCGAACCATTCAAGAGTTTGACGCACGATACACAGCTCCATTGAGCGGTTATAGAAGTACCGAAGAATATTATCGCTTGGCCAGCGCTCAGCCATGGCTCGAGCATATTGAGACGCCAACCGAAATTGTTGCCGATATGCACGATCCGATCGTCCCCTTTCGCACCATCGTGGAGTCAGGTTTGTCACCGTCGACGATCCTAACCGCGACTCGAAGAGGCGGACATATGGGCTATTTCGGATTGGATGAGCAAGGCAAGTTGATTCGCTGGCTGGAACACTATGTGGTTGACCGATTGAAGGCAAAGGCGGCCGCCAGTACTGGATTTCATGCGCACTCGGTGGAAACCAGTTCAGCTTAGCCGTTGGTATTTTGAAAAAGCGTGGCGCACAAGTTCACGAACAAGCGTTTGTTTCGCCGGCTGTATACCAAATTTTACTTGAAGTGCCTTGCTGAGCAGGTCGAGGCGAGGGCGCGATTGTGGAAGCAGTGGCGAAGCATACCGGCGCATCCCGCTGTTCGAACCATTCAAGAGTTTGACG
>JBCCEO010000705.1:0-4513 GCA_039030255.1 Planctomycetota bacterium
CGATCGCCACGATGGGATTGGCGCCACGCTTGGCCAGACGACGCATGGCCTGTTCGCGCTGTGCGTCGTTGGTCGGCTCGAACTCCCGGTAGCCGTCCCCGGTTTCCTTTTTGTACTTCTCGGCACCATCGAAAACGGCCTGGTTGAATCTTAGGCCCCGAACTGGAGTTGCTGCCTGGGACGAGTGCGGCGTTCGTCGACGGGGTAGATGACTTTTTTAGTCCATTAACTGGCACCCGAATTCTGCTTGGAACGATGCGATTTACCGCGGGTAGCATTCCTGGCGAAGTAACAACTCTCAGGGCAACTGATTGGCGTCCCGGCGATGACTTGATTGCGGGCAATCTGGTTGCACTTGACAGCTTAGTCACTGACGGAAGCGCAACAATTACAACCTTGGCGGCTGTCCCAGAGCCCGCGACTTTTGCATCGTCAATTATATGTAGCTGGCTTGTAATGTCGGTGCGGCAAAGACGGCGGATACGAGAAGTCTAAATGACTAACGAGCTATTCGTCAGAAGAACTCATTTCACGATGGAGCCACGTACGAGCAAACTTCCATTCACGCTTCACGGTGGCAACACTGATTTGGAGTGATTTTGCAGTGTCCTCAATACTCAGTCCCGCAAAATACCTCAGCATCACAATCTGTCCTTTGCGTGGATCGATACTTTCGAGCTTTTGCAAGGCTACGTCCAAAGCGAGCATGCGTTCTGGAGCGGGCTCTTCAACCAAGAAATTGTCATCGAGATCCTTGCGAACAAATTGACCACCATGTTTAGCGGTTTTCTTCTTCTTTGCCCGATTGATTAAGATTTGCCGCATAGAGCGTGCGGCTGCGGAAAAAAAATGCCCGCGACCGTCCCAACGAATTTTGGAATCGCCCACAAGCCGGACATAAGCCTCGTGTACCAATTCAGTTGGCTGCAGTGTTTGCCCCGGTCGCTCTTTCGCCATCTGCGCCGCAGCAAGCTTACGAAGTTCATCGTAAACTAGTGGTAGTAGCTCATTAGAAACACCCGCATCCGACTCAAGGTCCAGTAGTAGTTTCGTAACTTGGTCTCTATTCTCGCTCACCGCAACGGAGCTCCTTTCTACGGCCCGCTGTAGTTTACACATAATCCAAACGTTAGCCACAAAGCGGCTCAGGAGAATTGCAATTCCCGCTTCACAACCTAATTCCTGGGAGTTTATCCAGGAGGTATTTGATAAGGCCAGCGAACTACCTAGGTCGAAGCAAGTCGATTTTGTGCGGCAAGCTTGCCAAGGCAATGAAGAGCTCGTGCAAGAAGTCCAGTCACTCTTGTCCGTTATTCAGGCAAGTGAAGACGAGTTAGAAATCTCTCCGATTGCCAATGTTGCGTCTCTATCGGCGGACGTAGAGCCACTGCCCAGCGACTCAATTCCTGGTTACAGGATCGTGAAAGAGATTCACCGTGGGGGTCAAGGTGTGGTCTACCAGGCAATTCAATTAAGCACAAAGAGAAAGGTAGCGGTTAAAGTCATGCTGGACGGTCCTTTCGCAGGACCAGCCAGTAAGCGGAGGTTTGAACGCGAAGTAGAATTGGTCGGGAGTCTCAGGCACCGCGGCATCGTGCCGGTTTTCGACAGCGGCAATACGCAGGGTAAGTATTTCTTTGTGATGGAATACGTGCGAGGCGAAATCCTCAGTGATTATGTTCAGAAGAACAAGTTGTCGCTGAGAGGCCTGCTTTCACTTTTCAGCCGGGTCTGTGCAGCCATAGCCTATGCGCATCAGAAAGGCGTGATTCATCGAGATTTGAAGCCATCAAATATTTTGGTTGATGATCTCGGGGAGCCGCGTATTGTCGATTTCGGACTCGCCAAAGTGGGCGGTCCTGATGCCGAGAAAGATTTATCACAGTTGATGTCGGTAACGGGGCAAATCATGGGCACGCCGTCCTATATGAGTCCCGAACAGGCCGCTGGGAATCAAGATCGCGTCGATATGCGAAGCGATGTCTACTCATTGGGTATTGTCTTATTCGAAATGGTTACAGGTACGCTGCCCTACAAGCTTGAGAGCACGGTGCCGGAGAGTCTCCACGCTATCCAATTTCAGCAGCCCCCAAGCCCGCGTTCTCTGAACAGTAAGATAAACCGAGATGCAGAGACGATTGTCCTAAAAGCGATCTCCAAAGAGCAGTCACGTCGATATCCGACTGCCGGGGCTTTGGGTGATGATATCGATAGGTATCTGAACGGCGAGCCGATAGAAGCTCGTAGGGATAGCTTGCTCTATCTCATTCGGAAGTCAGTTGCAAAACATTTTGCCGCTACTGCCGCTGCCGCAGCTTTACTCGTGCTTTTTCTCGCTGCTTTAATACTTGGTTGGACGCTTTACTGGTCCGGAGAAAAAGCAAGAGAAAAACTGGCTGCACTATCTCGCAACTTGGCAATTGAACGAGACACTGCGCGGGAGCTTCGTGATAACAGCCAACAGCAGCTGTACTTCGCACAAATGAATCTTGCCTCGCAGGCCCTAAGTGATTCGGGGGGGATCGGCCGAGTCGAAGAGCTCACTGACTTGTGGAAACCCAATTCTACATCCGAGAAAGACAGGATAGGGTGGGAATGGTTTCTTTTGCGATCACGTTGCGACCTTGAGCAAAATCGCGTGGAATTTGAGAAGCAAGTTTGGGCGGGCGCAATCAGCCCAGATGGACGCTATTTTGCATGTGGCGGTGATTCGAAAAATATAATTGTCCAGCCAATGGACGGCTCGGCCGACAAAGCAGATCTGGGCGCTCATAGGCAACATATTCGAGCGGTTGCTTGGAGCCCTGATGGGAGATTTCTTGCCACAGGTTCACCCGATGGCACTGTCTTTATCTTCGATACAAGAAGCAGGAAGAAATTTCGCGACTTCAGATTTGACGGACAAGTATTGGCTATATCATGGCATCCAAGACAGCCTATCATTTCCGTGGGTTGCCGTGATCAAGTCGTCGCATTCAAAAATGTTGAAACGGGTAAGACAATAGCCTGCGATGAAAAGGCGCTGCACTCGGTGCAGGCACTTGCACACTCGCCCGATGGCAAGTTACTTGCTATCGGTAATTGGGGCCTCAAAGAGAACCTAGAAATCTGGGATGTCAAATCTCGCCAAAGGCTCTTTTCACAGTCTAGAGATTCTTCTGTATTTGCAGTGCAGTTTAGCCCAGATGGAAAACTACTCGCTACCGCGGATTCCGCTGGGCAAGTCACGGTTGCTAGAGTAACTGATTTGAAGAGTGGGAAGGAGGCTTGGACTAGGGACCTTAAGCGACCGGTTTGGACTTTGGCATGGAGCCCAGATTCGTCCGCCATCGCGACGGCGGGTGAGGATCGTCTGATTCAGATTTGGAATGGCAGAAGAGGTGATCCCATTCGTGTTTTTGAAGGCCATACGGCCCCGATATGGGCTCTAGATTGGAGTGCAGATGGGCATACACTACTTAGCGCTTCGCATGATCGGACCGTCAGACTTTGGAACCCGCAGGCGACTCTTGGCAATCGAGTCTTTATTACTCAACCAGTTAGGAGACCTGATTTGGCTGGTGTTTGCTGGTGTGGTAAATCACGAAACATTGCAATTGCCAGTCTGGCATTCGATGTGTTCATCGTGGACCAGATTACAGGGGAACGAGTTGCGAATCTTCCTCTGATGCAACGATCGCATTCGGTGCATTGCAGCAATGATGGTTCGAAAGTGGTAGCCTCAAGCGAAGATGGAGTTTACTGGTGGTCTATTGAAGAACCGAACGAGAAGCATACGATCGATCAGCTCCGTGGTTTTCACTTGTCTGCAAAGTGGTGCCCTCAAGCAAAACGCATTGCTGCCTGCGGTAAAACTGGAAGCGTGACGATCTGGGATGCTGAGACTGAGAGTCTCGTTGCCCGCTGGGATGCACCGGCAATTTATTATTGTGTGGACTGGAGTCCTGATGGTAGTCGTATTGCAACCGCCTCCTCTGCTGGAATTAGTGTCGTTGATCTCGGAACCAATGAACCGGCGACTAAAATTACAGCGAAGGGAACCTCGCGATCAATCGCTTGGCATCCTAATGGTCAGCAAGTGGCTGTCGCACGAGACAGCGGAATCGTCGCCATTTACGATGCCCTCTCGGGTGCATTAGTTCACGAAATGAATGATCATGTAGCAAAGGTGCAATGTGTTGCTTGGAGTCCCGATGGCACTAGGCTTGCCTCAGCAAGCGACGACGGAAGTGTGCGTGTTTGGGACACTCGTTCAGGAGTGCAGGCAATTCAACTCAAAGGGCATGAAGGTCGCGTCAACGGACTTGACTGGAGTCCGGATGGGCAACAACTAGTTTCCGTGGGTAGTGACAGCCAGATCCGAATTTGGGATGCGCAAAATGGTTATGAATACTTGAAAGGAATCGAGGAAACTAGATTTTGATCGTCTAAATCGCCTATCGACACATGGCACGTTCCGCAATCAAAAAGTCAAGTAGATTTATCCAGCTTGATTTAGGAAAACCAGGAAACC
>JBCCEO010000706.1:0-4512 GCA_039030255.1 Planctomycetota bacterium
ATTCCCAGGAAATACAGCCCAAGAACGACGAAAATGTGCAGGAATATGTTCAGCACGTGATACGGTAGCGGACTGTCGCCAAAGCAGAGCCATGCGGTGGAGAGGAAAACAGCGTAAAGCGGGCGGTAATATCCCCCGGCTGCCGTTTGCTCTCCGCTGTTGCGCTCGATGTACGAGTCCAAGGATTGGGACCACACGCGCCTGAAGTCATCCCAAGATTGAATGCGGTAACCGGCTTGCTCAATCTCGACATGGTCGATCCAAACAAATTCAGACGAAATCCCTGAAACCCAGACTGCCGTGGTGGCTACAGCCAGAATGCAGGCGTAGTGAATTGCCGTTAGACGCCGCGGGCTGGCTTCATCGTTCATCGCAAGGTTTCAAATCTAGGAGACGGATTTGCATTCACGAAACCTTATTCGTGATCGGAAGCTTCAAATTTTTGGATCGGCAATGATCTCTTCGACGTGACGCAAATTCTTTCGAAGTATCTCAAGTAGTTGGCTTCGCAACCCAGATCTGTCGAGCACGGCGGGGCCGTCGTGTGCTGCTAGAACTGTCAGCATGGGGTGTCCTTTTTCGATCGTTACCGCGGTTGCGGACGGCGCGGCATTTGGCAGATCGGCAAAGTATTTTCGGTTCAACCCATGAATTCTGGCAATCTGTTCAGAATTCAGTCTGAGGTCCCGTGGCGCGTAGAATACACATTTTGCCCAAGCCTCGCAGCATTCTCCATTTTGTGAATTGTTGTCCTTTGGCTTTCCCTCGTCGGGCTCTTCAATCCAGTTCCAAGCGCCGAGATGGTGTTCAACGGGTTTCCTTCCGGCTCTTGCCAACACTTCCATTCCTGATGTCCATCGTGGGTTCATTTCAAGAAGCCAAAGTTTTTCTTGGGCCTCGTCCTGGATAAAATCCATTTGCAGCCAGCCGATGGCTCCCACCCTACTACGAATGCAATCTGCCAAATGGAGAAGCTGGGCATGTTGGGTTGTGGTGATTCGGATTGGCCCCCATGAACCCCGATAGATGAATTCCGTTGGGCCGGGCACGTCATCGGCGTTCCATGATTCGGTTGCGCCCAGGACTCGGCATTTCCTTGGCGAAGGATACAGTACCAGCGTAATTCCAATCGAAGCCCCACGCACGAATCGTTGGAAATATCGGTTTCGCCCAGACTCTAGTAGCTCTGCGCCCCCGGCAGAATGTGCTGTGTCCCCGTTGAGTGCTGTGTCCGCCGGGGCGACAGTACTAGATACTCCCATTCCTCCGGCAGAATCGACGGTTTTCTGTAGCAAGCGACCTTCGCCCGGCGTAGAAGGGGATGACTGAGGCGAAAAGGATGTGGCTGGGAAGTCAATTCCTGGGCAAGATTCCACGCATTCTCGCCAGAATTGCGGGTTTCTCAGAAGCTGCATTTGCTCCAGTGTTGGGCCAAAAACGGGCCCTTTGCGATGCAACTCAGCCAGCCTAGCCGACCAATTCTCGGTCCCTCCAGCCAACAGAATCGGTGCGATTTCATCAGAATTCGAGCCTGCACTTTCCAAGCTGACAACAATAGCTGGGGTAGGATTTACTTGTGCGCTCGGATGATGCCAATTGCATGTCGTTTTGGAGGAAGCAGCAGGTTTTCCCGGAACAAAGCCAGCCTTATCAGCAACTACTACAGAGTCGAGTGCCATAGAAGAGCAAGGCGGCCAGTCAACGATGCAGTTACCGACGGTTGTTTCCTCCAAGTCCTTGTCGCCAAAAGCATCGATGGCGAATACTTCCAAACCCGCCGCAGTCGCAGCTTGTGCGAGACACCTGGCGCTAAATCCAACCACACGAATCAAAAACTCGATCCCACTAGAAACTTTGTGACGGACTTTCGGGCCAAGCTAAATTGCACATGCAAACAGGATTGCGCGCCGCTTGCGAAACTTCACCTAGCCCTAAGGGTTGGAAGATGCGGGCGACTTGAGGGAAATAAACTGAATCCATTTAGCCATTTAGGTGAATCGCCCTTGCATCCAACTAATATTGAACAGTGAATGCATATTTTTCACCTCGAAACCTATTAAAACAGTATTTTTTACGCACTGAAGCGAAATGAGAAGACTTATGTTCACTTCTGACCGCTCTTTTCCGACATTCGTTCACGGACTAAGCACATTAGTGCTGGTTGGCGCATGCCTTTTGGGCGCCGTTGCGAATGGACAATCGGACTACATAGGTGTAGCCATCGAGCTGGGGAACCCTGCCTTTGCACAAAGGCTCGGCCTAACAGAAGAGCAGCAGACTCAAGTTCGAGAGCTAATCAGCAAGCGACGCGGCGGCGCACTAGACCTCGCCAAGGAGCTCCGCGATCTTCCTCCTGAAGAGCGTCCAGCCCGGTTGGAAGCTTACCGCAGCGAAACAGAGCAAATGGCGTTCGCCATGTTGGACGATTCGCAAAAGGAGATGTTGGAAAAGGTTCGCATCGATCGCATGGGGTTGATCTCACTGGCCGAGCCCGCCATCGCCGAACAATTGAAGTTGGCCGATTGGCAAAAAGAGAAGGTTGCGAGTTGGAAGTCGAAGGTTGCAGCAGCCGGAAAATCGACACTTACAAAAACGCGAAAGGATGCAGAGCAAAGCATTCGCATGCAGCTTTCTGACAGCCAGTTTGGAATGTGGCAATTCTTGGCAGGCTCCGGTGAAAAGCCTGATGAAGTCATCGTGCCCGAACCGGCAAGTTCCAAAGTTGCAGGAATGCCAACGGATGCTGTCGACAATTCGAGAATGCCTGTTGAGGATATCCGATTGCAGATTCTATTCCGCGGAGCGCCCTTTGATGAGGTCATCGATTGGTTGGCAAAGCAAGCAGATTTGGCTCTGGATTCCAATATCATTCCGCCAGGAACATTTAATTACGAAGATCGCTCTCGCACATACACCGTCGCAGAAACGATGGACCGTATCAACGAATCTTTGTTGAGCAGTGGTTTTCAGCTGATTCGCTCCAATCGCGTTCTGCGTTGCTATGATCTCGATGCAATCCCCGATGAACTCGATCGTGGTGTTTTCCTGCGAGAGATTGCTCCCGTGGTGAGTCCCGAGCAATTGAGCAAGTACGGCGACTTCGAGCCCGTAACCTGCACTTTTTCTCTCAAGCGTTTGGATCCTGAAACGGTCAAAGGTGATGTCGAGCAGATGTTGAGCGTTCTGGGCAGGGTTGATTCCTTCCCGTCCACTGGCGACCTGATGGTAACCGATGTTGCGAAGAAGCTGCGGGCTATCTACGGGATGATTAGCCGAGCTGAAGAGAGCGGCGGCTCAACATTACAAGCAATTACATTGAAGCATGTTACGGCAGAGGAAGTTCTGTTAGCCGCGCGTCCTCACCTGGGGCTGGAAGAGGAATCGAATTCGAACGACGAAATTAGCATCTCTACAACTTTGTTTGGCGACCAGATTTTTGCTCGAGGTCAAGCTGAGAAAGTGCAGGTCTTGCGCGATGTGGTCGAGAAGCTAGACGTCTCGATGACGGACGATGAAAGCCAAGTCGACAAAGTAGAGGTCCCTGAGATTCGCAAGCACAAAGTTGGCGTCATGGATCTGCAGCTGGCTTACGAGATCACGTCTCAGCTTCTCGCGGGGGCTCCTGAAGTTCGCTTGGCAAGGGACGATAATGCAAAGCAACTGATTTTGCAGGCTCGTCCATCGGAGCATGAGATCATTGAAAAGATGCTCGGGAATGTAGCGGAGGATCCTGACATAAAGTTCGACGTTATTCAATTGAAGAGTCTTGATGTGCAACTTGCCATCGCAGCAATTGAAAAATTCTATCCTGAGGACGAAGAGGGGCTCACCGATGCACCTGTCATCGATGGAGATATCCTGGCAGGACAAGTTTGGGTCAAGGGAACGAATGCTCAGGTGAAGCAAATCACCGACTTTCTGAATAACTTGGAAGCCATTCAGCCCAAGCCGCTTTGGGGTGACAAGGTTAGTCAGATTCCATTGACAGGGCGGGCTGCGGATAGAGCATTGCAGCAAGCCCAGCAAATGTGGAATGTCACTGGTGGTAAGAATCGAATCCGAGTCATCGAATCCGATGGCGAAGCTTCCAAAAGTGGTTTGCAGCAGCGTATGTTCGCCCCAAATAAGAGTGATAAAGAAGCATTCAACCTCCGCAAGCTCAATGCAATGCCGTTGTATGGTAGAAACGACATCCGAAACAACTGGCAGCCGACGAATTCTTCGAGCAAGTCTGGGCGGTTCGTCATGTTTGCTCAAGAGGGAGAAAAGGAGGCGGGAGATGGCGACAATGCGGATGCCAACGACGACTCGGACAACTCCGGAGAGGAGAAAATTCTGGACTCCGATATTGTGATTATGCGTGGTCCCAATGGTCTGATCATTTCTTCGGAAGATGCAGAAGCCGCGGCTCGGTTCCGCGAGATGCTGACAACGCTAGCGATTCCATCTGGATCTGGTGAGCCAACGATTGTTTACCTGAAGAACATTAAGTCGGACGCGTGCAAGGAATTG
>JBCCEO010000707.1:0-4498 GCA_039030255.1 Planctomycetota bacterium
CAAGAACATTCATCTCATTGAGCCTCGGGCACGTACCAGTGCTCGGCCGCCTCATTGGATTTTTTCTGAGAAGAGCAGTAGCAAGTAATACTGCAACAAATAGACGGTGATAGGATAGCGTCCGATCCAGCTCATTACCGGGATATCGAACTCTTTCGTTTTCCCCGCCCACCAAACCATCACTGTAGCTAAGGGCAAGAAATAGAGCACGTATACGGTTGGTGGTGCATATAGAAATGGCGTCGCATGCATCAGATTGTCGATGCCCGCTAAGCTGCCTACCGCTAATGTTGATAACATTGCGGGGCGAAGTCCAAATCTGCCCAGCATAAAACCACCTGCAGTACAACAAGCGACTACCGTCACAGGAAAATCAAACAGGAGTGTTTCCGTGTCAACAGGCTTATGGACAAGCCAAGTCGCCTCCAGCGGAAAGAGCAGGGGAGCCAACATAGCAATGCAGAAGCCCGACCTCGCTAGTGCCATCGCCAAGACCACGATGAGAATACTAGCTAGAATCTCGAACTGATGAAACAAATTGAAATAAAGTAGATTAATTGCCACCACCGCAGCGAGAATCTGCAGAACGCGTGCCCAATTCGTTGTTGCCTGGATCAATTGGAAATAGTTGGTGGACTGCGAATCTTTGGTTAGTGACCGCTGAATTTTTAGCCCAGCTAAATAGCCCAGCAAAACGCAAAAAAGCGGCATGCTAAGTCGCGTCACAAAACGGATCGACGAAGGGCTGATAGATTGGTCCCAATATAGCCAAGCCGCGTGATCGACAATCATCAGCAGAATTGCCAGTCCCCTCAGGGTATCCAGGGCCGAGACGCGAGTCTTGCCATTCGACAATTCGTCTTTTGCGGTACCGGCGGTCTTACTAGACGTTTTCTGGGATCGCTTGGCAGAACGGCGGGAACGAGCCCGAGTTTCCTTTGAATTCTTCCTACTTGAAGCCAAGCTTCTATTCCCCCTGAATCAGTTAGGTCGGCGAACGCAGATCAAAGTGAGGGATTTTGTTTCGCTGCTCACCGGGGCTTCTGGCCCTCACTGTTCAAACCGCTATGCTGGAGTCGCGGACGATTCTGCCCTTTCTACGCAAGTATCGCAACGTCCTGTCGTTCCAGAATCCACCCAGGCACACACCGGGCAAATTCCTTTCGAAAACTGCTCGTCCTGGATCTAAGATCGCTGCTAGGAAACTTCCATGAGCGGAAAGTTTGTTCACCTCCATTGCCACAGCCACTATAGCCTTTTGGATGGCGCAAGCTCGATACCAAAGTTGATCAATCGCGCCAAAGAACAAGGGATGAACGCCTTGGCTTTGACCGATCACGGCAATTTGCATGGTGCCCTTGAGTTCTACAAGAAAGCCAAGGCAGCAGATATCAATCCAATCATTGGCTACGAGGCGTATGTGGCGCCGAAAAGTCGACATTCACGCGGCGATGCGAGCCGTGCCAAGGAGGCAGCCTACCACCTAACACTGCTGGCTAAGAATAAAGAAGGCTTTCGCAACTTGGTCAAAATGGCTTCGAAAGCCAGCTTGGAAGGCTTCTACTTCAAACCACGAATTGATCGTGAACTTCTGGAATCCCACAGCGAGGGAATTATCTGCTTGAGCGGATGCGTTTCCAGCGAGTTTTCACGCTCCATTTTGAACAACAAAGATACCACCAAAATGGAGCAAGAGGCCAAGTCTGTCGCCGAGTGGTTTCACGGCGTTTTTGGAGATCGATACTTCATCGAGGTCATGAACAACAACCTTGAGATTCAACGTCTGCAATTAGAAGGAGCAGTAGACATCGCAAACAAGATGGGGCTGCCCGTAGTGGCCACCAGCGATGCACATTATGCGAAAAAGGAAGACGCCGAGATCCAGGACGTTTTGCTTTGTATCAACACTGGTAAGTTCCGTACAGATTCAGCGCGAATGAAAATGGAGGGTGATCAGTTTTACCTGCGCTCACCTGAGGAGATGTACGAGAATTTTCCAGGCCTCGAGGAGGCGGTAGCGCGTAGCCAGGAAATCGCCGACACGGTCGACATCGATTTAGAATTGGGCAATCGCCACTTCCCGGTCTACCCGATGCCCAAGGAGAACACCAAGACTCCGGATGAATACCTTCGTGAGGTCTGCGAGCGCGGCTTGAAGGAACGCTACGATGGCAACGACGAAATGCTGGTCAACGGTGAACTATCCGAAATAGTCCAGGCACGCTTGGATCGTGAACTGGGAGTCATTGAGCGGCTTGGATTCGCAAACTACTTCTTAATCGTCTGGGATTTCGTCGAGCACTCACGCAACGTCGGGGTTCCTAATACGGCCCGCGGAAGTGGTGTTGGTGCAATCGTATGCTATGCGCTTTACCTGAGCCATGTTTGCCCCATTAAATATGACTTGCTTTTCGAAAGGTTTCTCGACGAAAACCGCTTGGAAGCACCTGACATCGACATCGACTTTTGCAAAGAACGTCGAACAGAAATCATTCAGTTCGTGCGCGATAAGTACGGTGAAGAAAATGTTGCTCAGATCGGTACTTTCGGAACCATGGCTGCCAAAGCGGCCATCAAGGACGTCGGCCGCGCGCTGGGTATTCCACTGGCACGCGTAAATCAAATCACCGAAATGGTTCCAGATGAACTCAAGATCACGATCGACAAATCGCTTGAGAAAAACGTCGAGCTCAAGGCCGTCTACGACAGCGATCCAGAGATTCAAGAACTCCTCAACATCGCGCGACGATTGGAAGGAAACGCCCGAAACGTCGGTACGCATGCAGCCGCGGTAGTCATCGCGGACAAACCACTGACAGAGTATGTTCCGCTTGGCAGAGTCTCGGGCAAAACGGACATTATTACCCAGTGGTCAATGAACGATGTCGAAGATGCCGGCCTGCTGAAGATGGACTTCTTGGGTCTAAAGAACTTAACGATCCTCTCCAAAGCGGTGGAAATCGTTCAGGAAACCCGAGGGGAGGAACTAGACATGCACAAGTTCCCGCTCGACGACAAAGAAACGTATGCGCTGCTGCAACGGGGCGAAACGAAAGGGGTTTTTCAGCTGGAAAGTGGTGGTATCCGCGATCTACTCCAACGCATGAAGCCCGACCACTTCCGAGACATCATTGCGACGAATGCACTTTACCGCCCTGGTCCTCTAGAAGGTGGAATGGTCGACGACTATGTGGCAGTCAAACACGGCCGGAAACAAGCGGAATATCTGCACGAAGTGCTCAAGGACATCTTGGAGGAAACCAACGGTGTCATGGTCTACCAAGAGCAAGTAATGCGGATTCTAAATCGCCTAGGAGGCATTGAATTAGCAAGTGCATACACCTGCATTAAGGCGATCAGCAAGAAGAAAGAGGCAATTATCGCGGCCAATGAGGAGCAGTTCATCAAAGGCTCGACCGAAAAGGGGCTTGCTGAGAAACAAGCCAAGGAGCTTTGGGAAATGATCCTCAAGTTTGCCGGCTATGGCTTTAACAAGAGTCACTCGACAGCCTATGCCCTAGTCGCCTACCAAACCGCCTATCTAAAGGCTCATTACCCAGTCGAGTTCATGGCAGCCCTACTTTCCGGCGACATCCCTGGTCGGAACTTCAAACGTAAGGACTCGCTCGTCGAACACATGGAGGACTGTGAACGGATGAAGATCGAAGTCGTACCGCCCGACGTCAATCACTCCTTTGTCGACTTCGCCGTTCGTGAAGACAGAATCCTGTTCGGGCTTTCAGCAATTAAGGGCTGTGGCGGAGCCACTGGCGAATCCATTGTCGTTGCGCGTGAGAAAGACGGACCATTTCAAGACATCTTCGAATTCTGCGAGCGAGTCGATCCCTCCGATTGCAATCGTGCGGCCATCGAAACATTGGTCAAGGCAGGCGCCTTCGATTCCATGGGCTGCAATCGAGCTCAGATAATGAATGTCGTGGAAAAAGCCATCCAAGCCGGAGCAGCCGCGCTCGCCGATCGGCGTAGCGGACAGATGAACTTCTTCGAAGCCATTGAAGAAAACGAAGAGGAAACAGGCTCGGCCTATCAAGCGATTCCGGAAGTCGAAGAATTCCCGGAGAAGACCAAGCTTACGATGGAGAAAGAAGTTCTCGGAACCTATCTGTCCGCACACCCGATGGCCGAGTACCAAACCCAACTCACCTCGTTCTGCTCCCACACTACAACGCAACTGAAGGATGTAAAAGATCGTTCAGAGGTGATCGTGGGCGGAATGATCTCCTCAATTAAGCTAGCAAACACTCGGAACCCTAAGCCGGGTGCACCTAGCAAGTATGCCAATTTCGATTTGGAAGACCTGGATGGCGCAGCACGTTGCATATGCTGGCCTGATGGCTACGCGAACCTAGGACACCTGATTGAGGCCGAAAGTGTCGTCATCATGCGTGCTACCGTCGATAAACGTGGCAGCGCGGATGACGTCAACTTAATTGCCAACGAGATAATTCCAATCGATGATGCCAACACACGGTTTACG
>JBCCEO010000708.1:0-4493 GCA_039030255.1 Planctomycetota bacterium
CAAATCCTGGATATAACAGCGGTGCTAATAACCGAGCCATTGCAATTCCTGCGACAGACCCGCACAGCATATTGACTAGCGCGTCGAGCCGCATTTCCACGCCTCCTGCCGGCAGCGCATCCCGCCACCGAAGGATGATAAAGTCTGGGGCGCAGAGCACTGAAATTCCCAACGGAACCAAGCACCAAAAGTAGAGCTTGAAAGGCACTTTTTGTTTGCGCACTGCAATCAAGGCAGCGCCAATGAGTCCGCCAAGAGCAAACAGATACGTCGCCAAGCGAACCGCCAATGGCACGGATATTGAAATTCGCGCCAAACCGCCTGCCGAAAAGGGTATTCCTGCTTCACCTGGCAAATTCCAACCGCCGAAGAAGAACTCAGAAAGGTAGACGGCAAGAAAGACAAGACCGACCGCCAATTCGACCAAAGGGTATTGGATAGATATAGGGAGTCGGCAAGAACGGCAACGCCCACGAATCTTTAGCCAACCCAAAATCGGAATGTTGTCGCCGCTATCAATTTGCAGGCGGCAGTAAGGGCAGCTCGAATGTCCACCGACGTTGCGACCGATAGGCAAGCGATAGGCTACAACATTTAAGAAACTTCCGATACTTGCCCCCACGCATACAAACCAGAACGCGACTGTCGTGTCCAGCAACGAAGAGATGATTGCCGTTGTCCAGTCAATCTGATAGAAGATGCTCTCGAACGTATAGGCACCGATAATGGCTTGAACGCTAGCGTATAGTAAAGTCAAACCTGCGATGACCAACAAGGCAAATCGATAAGGCCAATTCGGGCGTCGGCGTCTCTTTCTCATCAGCTGGCTTGTCGCTTCAAATTTAGTGTTGCGAATGGACGAGCAATTATAGCTGCTAGCAAAATTTTGCTGAGTAGGCTCGATACAATCCCAAACAACGCCATGGCACAGCTCACGCAATTGGACTCAAAACAAGACCTCAGGAAATGATTTCATCCATTCCGGACCTCCGAATACGTTCTGCAAACGATCATCCAATTGTCAAAGATCGCGAATGCATTGTGTATTGGATGACTGCATTCCGCAGAACCCGCTTCAACTTTGCTTTGGAGCGCGCGGTGGAATGGTCGGTTGAACTTCAAAAACCCTTGGTGATCTTGGAGGCACTGCGCCTTCGTTATCGTTGGGCCAGCGACCGATTTCATCGCTTCGTCATTGAGGGAATGCGTGACAATCAAGTCGCATGTGAATCCAAGCCCTTGATCTACTACCCCTACGTAGAACTGGAGCACGGAGCAGGTCGCGGACTAGTAGAAGACCTCGCCAAGAAAGCCTGTTTGGTCGTCAGCGATGACTTTCCCTGCTTCTTTCATCCTCACATGATTCGCACGGTCGCGAAGACTTTGCCGGCCAAACTAGAGGTCATCGATTCAAACGGATTGATGCCACTGAGAAATGCCGAACGGACCTTCACTGTCGCACATAGTTATCGACGCTGGATGCAGAAAGAGCTACCAACACATTTGCAGGATCTGCCAGCCGAATCGCCTTTGGAGCGCAAAGAGTTCTCAGGAAAAAAATCGAAGCAGCCAGAGTTACAAAGCAAGCTTGCGAAGCGTTTGAGCTCGACCCTAAAGCGTTGGAAACCAGCCAATATCACTTCCTTACTCAAGGAAAAAGGACTGGCCAAGCTACCCATCGATCATACAGTTGGCACAGGTGTTGTAGCTGGTGGATCCGCCGAGGCAGGTAGGCTGCTGGAGCAGTTTTTAGCGAAACGAATTTCGTCCTACGACTCAGATCGAAATGTGCCAGATGAACTTGGTTCCAGTGAACTATCTCCGCATTTACATTTCGGTCATATTGCTTCTCAGGAGATCTTTCTTCGGCTCATGGAACAAGAAAAGTGGAATCCTAGTAAGCTTCAAAAGCCGAACGGGAAAATGAATGGTTTCTGGAATGTTGGCGAAGATGCAGAGGCCTTTCTAGATCAACTTTGTACATGGCGAGAAATCGGCTTTAACATGTGCTGGCGAGAGAAGAACTACGATCGACTGGAATCATTGCCTGATTGGACTCAGAAAACGATCGCCGAGCATGCTAATGATCCACGTGAATATGTTTACACACTCGAACAATTTGAGAATGCGCAAACCCATGATGAAATATGGAATGCGGCGCAGCGCCAGTTAGTACGTGAAGGTCGGATTCACAATTATTTGCGCATGCTATGGGGAAAGAAAATCCTCCACTGGACCGCAACGGTATCTGACGCACTCGACATCATGATTGACCTCAACAACAAATACGCGTTGGATGGCCGCGATCCAAACTCCTATAGCGGAATCTTTTGGGTGCTAGGTCGGTATGATCGTGCTTGGGGACCCGAGCGACCCATCTTTGGAAAAATTCGGTACATGACCAGCGAGAGTACTGCGAAGAAGCACAAGCTGGGCAAGTACTTGCAACGCTTTTCTGAGCAAGCTTCGCAAGAGTGACAATCTGGGTGTTGCACAAGCCCGTGGTGAAGCCGATAGTGGAAAACTTGGTAACATCCACGCCAACAAAACCACACCAACTTAGGATTGATTTCTTGCCGATTCAAGTCATGCCGATGCGGCTCATTCCCTTGAGGCGCTCTCTTTCCTCGCAGCCGCTAAGTTGGAAGATTAGTTTTGCTGTTACTTGGTTCCTGAGCCTGGCTGCACTCTGGCTTGGCGCAGCTGCAGCACCCACTCGCGCTGCCGACAATCCGAATGTTATTGTGATTCTCACGGACGACCAAGGTTGGGGTGACTTGAGTCTGAATGGCAACAAGAACATCAACACGCCTAGCCTTGATGCTCTGGGGCGCATCGGCGCGCGATTTGATCGTTTCTATGTGTGCCCCGTTTGCGCGCCTACGCGCGCTGAGTTTCTGACGGGCCGCTACCATCCGCGAGCTGGTGTACGCGGAGTGACGTCTGGCGCTGAACGTCTAGACCTCGATGAAAAGACAATTGCCCAGCACTTTAAGGCGGCCGGATACAAGACTGCCGCTTTTGGCAAGTGGCACAACGGCATGCAATATCCTTACCATCCCAATGCGCGTGGCTTTGACGAATTCTACGGATACTGCTCGGGACATTGGGGAGACTACTTTTCACCACAGCTCGAACACAATGGTAAGTTGGTCCAAGGCGATGGTTACTTGGTGGACGACTTCACTAACCGAGCAATGAATTTCATCGAGGAAAACCAGAATCAACCTTTTTTCGTGTATTTGCCCATGCCGACGCCGCATGCTCCGATGCAAGTTCCAGACAAATACTGGGATCGTTTAAAAGAGCGGCCGATTTCGTTGCAAGCTACTGAGGCAGACAAAGAGGATAAGCAGTTTACGCGAGCTGCTCTGGCGATGGTTGAGTGCATTGACGACAACGTTGGAAGGCTACTTCGCAAGCTGGATGCACTTTCACTTTCGACGGAAACCATCGTGGTATTCTTTTGTGACAATGGCCCGAATAGTCACCGTTGGAATGGAGGCATGAAGGGCAAAAAGGCTACTACGGATGAAGGCGGAGTTCGTTCGCCCATGTTTCTCAGCTGGCCAGGAAAAATTCGAAGCGGCAGAGTTGTGTCGCAGATCGCCGCGGGCATCGATTTAATGCCAACGCTTTGCGAGTTGGCTGGTGTACCTATTGTTGGCGGCAAGCCCCTTGATGGCGTCAGCTTAGAACCACTGCTCATGGGTAAAGCTGGAGCAATCCCAAATCGAATGATTTTTTCACACTGGAATAAGAAAGTCAGTGTGCGTACGCAACACTTCCGACTGGGCCATCGCGGCAAACTCTACGATATGGTGATCGACCCAGGACAAACGCAAGCGATAAATGAGGGCAAGCCAGAAATCGCACAAGAGCTGAAAAAATTCGTGGAGGCTTGGAAATCGAGAGTGATGACGGATCGGATTGATGAACGTCCGTTTCCAGTTGGCCACCCCAATTTTCGTTGGACACAGTTACCTGCTCGAGATGCTAAGTTTACGGGCGAGATTCAACGTTCTGCCAAAGCTCCGAATTGTTCCTATTTGACAAACTGGACGAACACCAGCGATAAAGCTTACTGGGACATTGAAGTTCTGGAGGCAGGTAAGTTCGAGGTCGAAATGCACTATGCGTGCGCAAAAGAAGGAATTGGCTCCGTGGTAGAGCTTGAGTATGGAAAGCGCAAGATAACACGCATTATCGAAGAGGAGAACGATCCCCCCACGGTAGGCGCAAAAAATGATCGTGTGACACGAACAACGCAATCGTTCATGAAGGACTTCAAGCCTTTGAAGCTCGGCACGATACAACTGCCAAGAGGAAAAGGAAAACTCACGCTTACGGCTCCTGTCATTGAAAAAGGTGCCAACCTTGAAGTGCCGTAGACGTAAGGGCTTACTTCGTGGCTGTGACCATGGTGGTCGCTGTCCCAACTGGTGTTAAGATTTTCTTGGACGGCTACCCTATGAGGAGCAGGTCTCCCTCTA
>JBCCEO010000709.1:0-4485 GCA_039030255.1 Planctomycetota bacterium
CGACAGGGCATGCATCAAGCCAAAGTGGCTTCCTTGCTCATGCGACTGGATGAAGCCTGGCAGCCGCCGAGCATATCCAATTTCATTCTTCGCGATGCAAGCTTTGCCGGTGCGAAATGGGCAGGCGCCATATTGCCCCGAGCCCAGGCGCAGAAGAGTTGTTTCCACGGAGCCGACCTGCGGAACAGCAAATTGAGTGCGCTACTCGCCCGGCAGGCCGATTTCTCGAGCGCAAATATTAGCCGCGCGAGAATTCAATCAGCGGATTTTCGAGAAGCAAACCTGACCAATCTAGTTGCCAACGATACTCAGGCGACTTCGACCGATTTTTCGGATGCGGACCTCTTTCAGGCTAAGTTTTCGGGCTCCGACCTTACCGGATGCAATTTCCATTCTGCGAATCTGAAGAACGCAAGGTTCGAAAACGTAAAATTGAGGTCTGCTAGTCTCCGTTCGGCAGAATTACGGAAAGCAGAGTACCAAGATTGCAACTTCGAAGATGCGAATTTGCAGAAATGCGATTTTCGAGAAACACTGCTTCGCGACTGCGAATTCGTGAATGCAGGATTGTCCGACAGCAATTTCGAAGGCTGCGACCTAACATCTCTACACTTCTTGAACGCTCGATTTCGACGTGCATTGCTTACAGGCAGCCGAGCCATCAACGTTTGTTTTTCCAATGCGAGTTTTGCTCAGGCTGGAATGGCCGAGATTGTGTGGAAGAATTGCGATTTAAGTAACTGTGATTTTCGAGGTGTGTCTTTCCATCTTGGTTCTACACGCTGCGGCTTGGTGGATAGCCCGTTCCCGTCGCACGGAACGCGAACAGGATTTTACACCGACGACTACGACGATTTGCATTACAAGAATCCTGAGGCGATTCGCAAGGCGGCATTGGTCGGTTGCATTCTGATCGGTGCCCATGTCTACGACACCGATTTCTATTTGGTGGATCTACGCGACTGTGAAATGACTGCTCCACAACGGCAACATTTTCAACGATGCGGTGCGATTCTTTAGCTCACGTCATTTACGAGCCGGAGGCCTGGATCGGCCATATTAGGCGAATCAATAGTCGCTTGCACATGAATTGGCGGTCTCGAATAGAATGTCACCCTGTTCTGATCAGCCTGTCCGTCCCTACTCCCAATGTAATGATGAAATTCGAATGGCCATCACAAGAGCTGTAGCAATTCCTCTAATACTCACCGTCATGTTCTTTGCAGAGGCGCACGCCGAGCGCCCCAATATTCTGGTTTGCATTTCAGACGACCAATCGTACCCGCATGCTTCGGCCTATGGTGAACCAGTGATTCAAACGCCGGGATTCGATCAAGTTGCAAAAGCCGGAACCTTGTTTCACAACGCTTTCTCGCCCGCCCCCGGTTGCAGTCCGATGCGTGCAGCGTTTTTAACTGGTCAGTACATTTGGCAGATTCGCGAAGCGGGCACACATGCCAGTCATTTCCCGAAGGACTTGGTCACATTTCCAGCTGAGCTCGCGAAAAGCGGCTACAAGATTGGTTACACCGGAAAGCCTTGGGGGCCAGGTAAGTACCAAGTTTCCGGCCGGACCGAAAACCCTGCTGGACCGGCCTTCAATTCAAAGAAGAACAATTCGCCCAATGGTATTTCTAGTACAGATTATGCTTCGAATTTTGAAGCATTCTTAGATGAGCGTACTGAAAAAGAGCCATTTTGCTTTTGGTTTGGCGGTCACGAACCGCATCGCAAATTTGAGAAAGGAATTGGCGCCAATTCGGGAATGGATGCGCGGAAAGTTCAAGTGCCAAGGTTTCTTCCTGACGCACCTGAAATACGTGACGATATCTTGGACTACTTTTATGAAATACAGTGGTTCGATCAGCATTTGGCTCGCATGCTAGAGCAGCTTCGGCAACGTGGGCTGCTCAAGAATACCATTGTCATTGTGACGAGTGATAACGGTATGTCCTTCCCGAGGGCGAAAGCCAATGTATATGAATATGGTATCCACATGCCCCTAGCCATCAGTTGGCCAGCCAGATTTCCTGCGGGCCAATCCAGTGACGCCTTAGTCAATTTGATTGACGTTACTGCTACGATTTTTGATGTCGCTGAGGTTTCAAAACCCAAATCCGTAACCGGCAATAGCCTGTCTGACCTTTTGGCTGGAAAATCAGAACTCGAGAGAACTGCGACATACTCGGGTAGAGAACGCCATTCATCTTCGCGCTACAATTCGCTCGGCTATCCTCAACGCTGCGTTCGCACGAAAGAGTATCTCTACATCCGTAATTATGCACCTGAACGTTGGCCAGCTGGCACGCCGCAGAAGTTCGCGTCCATTCAATACGATTCGGAGAACAATCCAGTGGGTGCAAAGTTGGGGCCCGAGCATGGCGGCTACCACGACATCGATGCTTGCCCTTCACTGAGTTTTTTGATTGCCAACCGCGATGACAACGCGATTGGAAAATACTTCCAGTGGTCTGTCGCCAAGCGACCGCGGGAAGAGTTCTTTCAGATTCAGGACGACGCGGCTTGCGTCAAGAATCTCGTTGATAATCCGGAGCATCAAGAGGCATTGGCCGAACATAGAGCGATGTTGACCGAAGAGCTTGTGAGGACGGGCGATTTACGCGAAACCAACTTCGATGAATCGCATGTCTGGGAAACCTATCCACGCTACAGCTCACTACGCTGGTTTCCGAAGCCTGACTGGGCTAACGATGACAACGTGCCTCGGCAAGAGTGGCTCGATGCGAGACGGCCACGGGCGGAAAAACAGAAGAAAAACTAGATTATTTTTTGGCGACTAGGACTTTCTGCGATTCGGGTTATCCCTCGGTTTTGCGGTGGCTCCCATGCCCTTCGGGTGATGCCAGGGTTCTTCGATTGCCGTTAAATACAAATTTCCTGAGGAACATATTGAGGGCCATTGTGCGCAATGCAGCTCCAAGGTGTAGCCTTTGTTCTTTTCGCGACTGGACAAGCGTATTTCCAAGCCCTTAATTTTGGAGCTAGAGTGTACCGAGAGGCTACATGAAGGAGTTGCAAATGGGGATCGATGGACAAAAACATTTAGTCATTGTCGGCGGTGGTTTCGCCGGTCTAAACGCGGCAAAAGCACTTGCGAAAGAAAAGCGTCTCCGGATCACGCTGATTGATCGACGCAATCATCACCTATTTCAGCCCTTGCTGTATCAAGTTGCCATGGCTGGGCTCAGTCCCGCAGATATTGCGGCCCCCATTCGAAGTATTTTGTCTAAGCAAAAGAACTTGAAAGTCGTTTGCGGAAGCTTGCGATCGGTCGACCCAAACGGCAAAACAATCGAGACCGATTTTGGGGATCTTGACTACGACTACTTGATGCTCGCCTGTGGAGCGATGCACAGTTACTTTGGAAACAGTCAGTGGGAGAAGCACGCTCCGGGTCTTAAAACAATTGAACAGGCAACGGAGATTCGTCGTCGTGTGCTCAGTGCTTTCGAGAAAGCGGAATTGGCGAGTGACGTATTGGACAAACGCAAGCACCTCACATTTGTCGTTGTAGGGGCGGGGCCAACCGGAGTGGAATTGGCTGGCGCCATAGGGGAAATGAGTCGATTTACGTTGGCCAAAGATTTTCGACGCATCGATTCCAAGCTTGCTCGAGTCATCCTTATTGAAGCGGGGCCTCGAATTCTACCTATGTTTTCAGAGAAGCTTTCAAGTCGTGCAATGCGCGACCTGGAACAGCTAGGTGTTCAAACCTGGACAAATTCGCGAGTTTGCAATGTGACGGACGAAGGCGTTGAGGTGGACGGTGAATCAATCAAGGCTTCTACCGTCCTATGGGCTGCCGGAATCGAAGCTTCACCGGTTGGAGCTCAAAGCGGGTTGGAGTGTGATCGCGTCGGCCGTGTCAAAGTTGAAAAGGATCTTTCGCTACCTGGCGATCGAAATATATTCGTCGCTGGAGACCAATGTTGTTTTGAGTCTGAGGAGGGCGGGGCATTGCCTTCTGTTGCACCCGTGGCAGTACAGCAGGGGCAGCATGTGGCCAAGATGATCCGAGCCGATTTGGCGGAACGAGAGCGCTTTGATTTTCAGTACCGCGACAAAGGCCAAATGGCCACTATCGGACGAAGTCGAGCGATCGCCGCGACCGGAAACCTAGAGTTGACAGGCTTTTCTGCATGGATGGCCTGGCTGCTAGTTCACATATACTTCCTGACTGGATTCAAGAATCGGCTTTTCGTTATGATGAGCTGGGCTTGGTCTTTCTTGACTTTTCGTCGAGGTGCAAGGCTCATTTTGAGCCGAGATTGGCGTTCTTTCGAGCCCCAAGAATCGCCTGGCAACTCCGAGCAAGCCGCCTAATTGCGCTGATCTGATCTTATTCCAAGCAGGGGCTCGCATTCTGCCGGCCCTTCCAAAGCTCATGCATTTGCTGACCTAGTGATGATCGTTACACTATTGCGACTCGTCCTACGCGAGGATTCTCTCTGCACGAGCACAACG
>JBCCEO010000710.1:0-4471 GCA_039030255.1 Planctomycetota bacterium
CAACTGCGATTCAAGTGGGACGACTTTGAACTCTCGCCACAAATTGGCTCTGCCGTCGCCTTTCCCGGCGTTCGACTTGGCTTCACCAACAATATTGAGTTTCTGAAGAGCGAGATCAAGCGAGCTTTCCCATCCGAAGTAGATAACTTCGAAAAGCTCCTTAGCCAGTTGACCGACTACGATGATCTCGACCAGGAAAACTTTGGCGGTTCTGCTCGCGCATTCTTGCGAGAAAACATCAAAGATCCCTTGCTGATCGAGATGATTTTGTGCCCTCTCATGTGGTACGGAAATGCTCGGGAAGACGACATGGATTTTGGCCAGTTTTGCATCATGTTCCGCAGTATCTTTATGGAAGGATTCGCTAGGCCGTACAAGGGCGTTCGGCTCATACTCAAACATCTCGTCCGTCGTTATCGTGGCTTGGGTGGGGAACTCAAGCTGCGAAGCGGTGTTGAGACGATCAAAACGGACGGTGATCGCGCCGTAGGTGTAGTGCTTGAAAACGGACAAGAATTGCAAGCCAAGAGAATTCTTTCCAGTGCTGGTGTGATCGAAACACAGCGATTGTGCGATGACCTCAGCAACGAAACAGTCGACCGAGCCGGCCAACTGACTTTTATCGAGTCCATATCGATTCTGGATAAGCAGCCCAAAGACGTCGGCTTTGGCGAGACGATCGTTTTTTATAACGATAGTGAACAATTCCAGTGGAGGCGTCCTGAAAACGGACTTTGTGACACACGAACCGGGGTCATCTGCAGCCCTAACAACTACATGTACCCTAGCGAAGTGGGCAACCTAGACGAAGGCGTGATTCGCCTGACGACGATCGCCGATTTTGATTCCTGGACCGCGCTCGGGGAGGCCGAATACTTGCGACAAAAAATGTGGTGGTATGATCGCAGTGTTGCGTCGGCCGTGCGCTTCATTCCTGACTTTCGCAAGAATGTCATTGGGACGGACGTCTTTACACCCAAGACCATTCGTCGCTTTACTTCGCACGACAACGGTGCCGTCTATGGTGCCCCTGAGAAAAAACTCGACGGCACCACACACTTGAAGAATCTGTTCCTTTGCGGTACAGATCAAGGCTTTGTTGGCATCATAGGCTCGATTGTTAGCGGCATATCCATGGCCAACATGCACTGCCTCCGCGACAACTAGTCGCTTGCCTCTGGCAGAATTCATTACGATGCTCGACCCCATCTCGTATCGGAAGTCGTCAGGCACTTCCATGCATCTGCGAGACTCGGGCAATTCGTTTCGCCGAATGGTTCTCAGCGAATATAAGCTCTTCCCTTAGTAGAAATCAGTGTGGGACGAGCTTTGATCACAGCGGCTGGCCGGGACCGATCGATGTGGCCTCAAGTCAATTCCCGTATCTTCATTCGAACCAGCCAGTATCATCGCACCATCACTACACACAAGCCAAGGACGTTACTCGGGTGAGTATAATTGCCACGAACTGTTTACACGCGTGAACAACTGATCGGTGAGGGCGTGGTTGTCTCCGCATGCCAAAAGTTCTTTTGCAATATCGAGGATTTCGGCAACGGCATCTGGTTCCTGGCTCAATGAAGCAATAACCACGTCACGGTGTGGTACAGACACCACAATTTCCCCTGGCACGGAGCCTGACAACTCGTCCCAAAAACCGCCGTTCAGGAGCGTGCAAGCTTCAAAATTGTCGCCTGTGGAAATATTTAGAAAGGGTCCATTCTGCTCCACTTGAATCTGCGGAATCCGCTGGGCGATGTTGCCCAAGGCGATCTGCTTCACGTCAGAGGCATCGATACCAAGCTAATCCAATGAATCGGGCGTGACCATTGCAAACATGTCCGGAAGATCATACGCATAAGTCACCAGCAGCTCGCCAGCGAGTGGCTCACATATTGGCAGCTGTTCCTCGGGAATCTCCATTTCTCGTAGCGAATCGAGGAATTCAAGATGCTTGATTCGGGGGACGATTACAGACGGGCTAGGTTCTATTGGATCGGGCTTCTTTTTCCTAAACCAGTCAAACATTTTTCGTCCCTTCGTGGTGCGGAGCTTAATTCCCTAATGCAATTATAAAAGCACTCGCTTGCCGATCCACCCACGGCGCGCACGGCAACTTTATCCGACGAGAACAATTCTGGTCGCGTTAATTTCGCCATTTGAGCGGCCATTCCGTTCTGGAACCGAGTCGAAATTACCTCTATTTCGTTGAACGGCCGTTAAACGAATATTTGCGGAATTTGGGAAACTGCGCCTAGGAGCAGACAATATCCTACCCATTACTTAGACGGATGGATCGCAAACACATACCGAGCAGCGTCTTATGCCAAACGCCCATGCAACAATCTCTGAATTGCCTGCCGAGTTGCAAGCGTACTTAGAGCGACTTGAGCTCGAATGCAAACAGCGTGTTGGGATAGTTCCTGAAGACATTTTGGTGGAGGCCCGCGATTTTTTGGCAGCGTTGTACGAAGACGAGAATCTCGCTGCCAACAAAAGCGATGAAGTACGCCAAAGATTTGCTGAGGCTTTTGGGGATCCTAGCCAGGTAGCTGAAGAACGCGAAGATCCTGAGGCGGCTGCCAAGTGCGTGCCAGGAAATGCACCGGGATGGCGGGTATGTTGTACGACTTGCGGACGCAGTGCTCCAGGCTCGCGGATTGGAATGATTCGCATTGCCGCATATGCTCACCACAAATACATCGGCGGCTTCTGCCAAAGCTGCGGTAGGCTGCGTTCCTTCCGTGTGATCCAAGATCTTGAGCGCCCGAATTTAACCGGGCGACTTGGGGCTAACCTGACTGCTGCCGAATTGCGCAAAAGCATGCATCGGCCGGCGACGATCGTATTCCTAATTCTTCTCGCTGTCCTGCTGCCACTAGCGACAATTGGGCTAGTCCTGTTTTCGGTTTTGCGATGACCGACCAAGACAGCTACTGCCGGTCTTGTCATTTCTGCTGTTGCCGATGGCGCCACCGCAAATTTTTCCTCCATTTCAACTGCTGATCCAGGCAAAACGAAGGCGGAACTTGAAACTTCTGGCCCGGATGAGTGCTAGGGCCACAGGGCGCCTGTTCTTGAAGAAATCTTAAGTTATCGTAGGGAGCTAGATCGCTTGTGTTCGATTCGAACTCGCTTAATAAAGTTGCATTAAATGATACGCTCCCCCGCTCTTTTCAGCTTGTTTTCGTTACTTGTTTTCTGGGCTGGTGATACTACCTTGATTGCTCATGACGGAGAGGATGATCACTCGCATAATAAACCTTCGAAGGTCAAACAAGCACAGCGTTACAAGCCATCGGTGATTCCCGACCGAATGATCCTGACAATTAGTGGTGATCCACGAACGACGCAGTCTGTGACTTGGCGAACATCGATTGATGTTGCAAGAGGGCTAGTTGAAATCGCACCCGCTGATGGCTCGCCCTCCTTTACGAAGAAGGCGGAGCAGTTTGTTGCGAGTACCGAGTTGCTGGAATCCAACCTGAGCAAGGCGAACTATCACAGTTTTACTTTCAAGAAATTAAAGCCGGGCACGGTGTATGCCTATCGCGTTGGCGATGAAGGAGGTAACTGGACCGAGTGGTGCCAGTTCAAGACGGCTTCGGACAAACCTGAGAAGTTCTCCTTTGTTTATTTTGGCGATGCACAAAACAATGTTCGATCGATGTGGTCCAGAGTCGTGCGTGAAGCGTATCGAGATGCACCGCGAGCCGCCTTTTTCTTACATGCTGGTGATCTGATCAATAGTGCCGAATCCGACGGGGAATGGGGCGAGTGGTTTGAAGCAGGTGGTTGGCTCAACCGGTCGACGCCCAGTATCGCAGTGCCAGGTAATCATGAACAAGCCAAAGCACTCGTGGGTACGCGATTAACAAAACATTGGCGCCCCAGTTTTACTTTGCCCGAGAACGGCCCCAAAGGCTTAGAGGAAAGTTGCTATACGCTGGTCTATCAAAATTTGCGCGTCATCGGTTTGAACAGCAATAGGATGCTCGACGAGCAAGCAAAGTGGATGGATGCAGTGCTGCAGAAAAACACTTCGCCCTGGATTGTCTGCAGTTTTCACCATCCCGTCTTTTCAACGGGAAGGGACCGTGATAACGCCGAGCTTCGGAAGCGTTGGAAGCCGATCTTTGACAAGTATCAAGTTGATCTTGTTCTCCAGGGGCATGATCATACGTATGGTCGAACAGGCTTAGACGTTCCAAGTATCGGGGCTTTTGCGAAATACATGAAGGAAGAGAAGGCCAAAGCGGAAGCAGCCAAAAAGGCGGCTGAAGCCGAGAAAGCAGCAAAGGAAGGGACGGAAAATGGCGGAGCGGAGAAAAAGGAGACGGAGCAGCTGGGGACGGTCGTTTCCAGATTAGTGGACGCGATTCCAGTAGCGATCCGCGCTGCGGAAGCCAAGATCGAATCAAACGTTCCAACAGGGGTCCAAAAGGTCGACCCTGTTTCTGGCACTGTGTAC
>JBCCEO010000711.1:0-4441 GCA_039030255.1 Planctomycetota bacterium
GGACTATCGAGGGCATCGCACAAACTCGGCAACTGAATTCAAAGTATTTGCGACAGCTTTGGCAAATGCTGACGGGGAACGAAGAGCCCAGTTCTTTTCTACTGTGCTATGTAAGGGATAAATGGAGGCAGGCCGAGCCAACGCAGATTCCCGATTTGGTTCTAGGTATCCAGCTGCTACAACAAGCTTTGACCAAATTTAATGTAGTTGGGCAGCTTGGTGAAGGCGGAAAGCAAAAACAATGGATGGAACCGGTTTCCAACTTGACATTAAATCATCCAATTCGTCTGAAGCTTGAGGAGCAGACCGGTCGCGATACGATTCTAAGCCTGAAAGCCCAAGGAATAGGCAATCGCGAACTTGATTCCGAGTGCCGTGTAATCTGGGAGAATCCACGCCTTGAGTTTGCACCGCGCCGTGATGGTACCATTCCACCCGCCCTTTCTCTCCGCTCGCTCGATCGGCTGCGTGAGTGTGTGCAAGCGAAATTGTCTGAGGAGCTGCCACATACGGTAGACTACTTGATGGTACTGGCCGAGCTTTCCAATTCGAAGACGGAGTTGAGCCAGTTAGCTCAACAGCGAAAGCTAGATCAGGATCAGCTTGCAAATTGGGCAAGATATTTGGGCTTGGCCAATTTTCATCGCCGGAACATTGATGGTCTTTATGGAGAACAGATACTTGCCGCTCAAGGTTACGCGACGGTTAACGGCTGGGGTACCAACGGCACCCCAAGTATGCTGGCCAACAGCGCGGAAGAGGATATTAGCTTCCTTACCTTGACCGTGCCAGGACGCAGTGTGGTGACGCATCCTTCGCCAAACCGAGAAGCATTGATAGTTTGGCGGAGCCCAGCGGACGCAAAGATTCGAATTGCTGCTGCGGTCGCCGATGTGGACGACAAGTGTGGGAACGGGTTCGCCTGGCGCATTGAAGTGCAAAGTGTTCAAGGGATGAAACAAATTTATGCTGCGGGTGTTGAAAACGGCGGCAAAGATTCGAAGACCGAGGAGGGGATTCGCGTCGCCAAAGGCGACTTGGTGCGAGTGGTCATCAATGCTCGCGATGCTAGTCATGCCTGCGATACAACGCATGTTGAATTGACACTGACCGATGTAGATGCAGATCGCAGCTGGAATCTTGCTAAGGATGTGGTGGATGATGTGCTGGAGTCGAATCCTCACGCAGATTCCTTCGGCAATCCAGCGGTATGGCATTTTGCAAGTCAAGAGTCTTCGCGACAAAGGGAAGATCTTGTTTTGCCCAACTCGACAGTTGCTGCCTTTCGGGACGCAGTCCTATTGGGAAAAGACAAGGTGACTGTTCAAAGGTTGGCGGAGACCATTGCAGCTCAACTTCAAGGCAGCGAAGAGCTTGAAATGGTTGATCAAAATGCTCGTGCGGATCTTCTCAGTTGGATAGGTCCGCTTGAATGGGCTGCGTTGGCGAGTGCAGAAAATGAAACGCGTGCAACTTCGGCTCAAAGCGCTGATGAAGTGGAAGGGACGGATTCAACCCACGTTGTGAGCCAACTCGACGAACCACTGCAGTTAGCAAGCATACCGAAGGAGTTGCTAGAAAATGCTACGTTCGTCACGAATGTTCGTCTAGAAGCGGATGGGAAGCAGGAAGTATTTGCAAAAGCACAAGTGGTGGTGAATACTCCATCGCCGCAGTTGGATTGGTCGCAGCCAATCCTGACCAATGAAGCCGGACTGCAAGTAGCAGAAGCACAGCTGGGTGGTTTTCGATCCTTGTTCCCCGCAGCACTATGCTATCCCAACATCGTGCCGGTTGATGAAGTTGTTACGTTGACGCTTTTCTTTCGCGAAGATGAAGCCTTGCAACGTTTGATGCTAGATGAAGCGCAATGCAACGTGCTCGATCGACTTTGGGACGAATTGCTGTTTATTGCGCAAGAGCCGATTGCACTAACGGTTGCCTTGGAGCAGATTCATCAGTTTGCAACACAGGATCGTCCTGATCTGGTGGCAAAGTTTGAAGCGTTAAAGGAACCAGTGGCTGAGCGTGCAGATCGGTTTCGCCAACGTCTACTGAAGGCTGAGCCATTGCATATGGAGAATGTACTTGAATGGGCCGCCAAAGCGTGGCGTCGTCCACTGAATTTAAAAGAGGTTGAGCAGCTGCGCAGCTTCTATTCAGGCTTGCGTGCTGCCGAGTTTGCGCATGAGCAGGCAATCCAGCTCCTGCTGGTTCGAATTTTAACGTCACCCGCATTTCTCTATCGATTGGAGAAGCAGCCTGATTCGCAAGAAGCACAATTGGTCGACGACTGGGAAATGGCCAGTCGTCTCAGTTTCTTCCTGTGGTCCTCTTGCCCCGATGAACATCTGTATCGAGACGCCAGAAGCGGTGAATTGCAGGCTGAGCATGCTCTCAAAGAGCAGATGAGTCGTATGCTTCATAGTGAAAAGCTGCGGCGATTGTCCGAACAGTTTGCGATGCAATGGTTGCATCTTCGCGACTTTGATCAAAACAGCGACAAGAATGAGTCGTTGTATCCAGAGTTTGCTTCTTTGCGTACGGATATGTACGAGGAGGCGGTGCTATTCTTTGAAGACTTGTTTCGCAACAATCGCCCGGTGCTTAGCATCCTTGATTCGCAATACACATTCCTAAACCGGAATCTCGCTGAGCATTATCAAGTAGGCAGCTTTGAAGGATCGGAGTGGCAGCGAGTTGATGTGTCAAAGGTCGGGCGCGGTTCGATTTTGACAATGGCGGCATTTCTTAGTAGCCAATCGGGAGCTTCGCGTACCAGTCCGATCTTACGTGGCAATTGGATCTATGAAACTCTTCTTGGCCAGCGTCTCCCTCGACCACCCGCCGATGTGCCGCAGCTGCCAGAGCAAGTCCCTGAGGGTTTGACGGCTCGACAATTGATCGAGAAGCACAGTCAAGATGAAGCTTGCGCCAGGTGTCATCGAAGAATTGATCCACTTGGCTTTGCACTGGAAGGATTTGACGCCCTGGGACGAACACGTGCAAGCGAAGAATTGGACTTGGCCGCGAATCTGGAAAATGGGACGAGGATCGATGGAGCCCAAGGTCTTCAAAACTATCTAACTTCATCGCAAAAGGAGCTGTTCCTGCGGCAGTTCTGCCGCAAACTATTGGGCTTTGCGTTAGGGCGGCAAGTAATCTTGTCGGACGAGCCCTTGATTGAAGAAATGTTGGCTAAACTGAAACAAAATGACTATCGAAGCCAGGCAGCTATTGAAGCCGTTGTGTTGAGCCAGCAGTTTCGTTCAATTCGTGGGGCGAATCATCCTGGTGCATCGGAAAAAGAGGTGGATTAATGAGTGCGATTCTGCTCGATCGACGCAGTGCGTTGCGGGGACTTGGTGTGACGATGATGTTGCCCTGGTTGGAGTCCGTGGGATCGTCTGTGCGTGCTAGCGAGACTGACAAACCACCCGTGCGAATGGGCATTCTGTTTTCAGGTTGTGGATTTCATTCCAAGCAATGGTGGGCCAAGGGTTCTGGGGCCAACATGGAGCTGGGCCAAGTTCTCGAACCACTCAAGCCATTTCGCGACAAGATGGTTTTCATCAAGGGGCTTTTTAATGCGGAAGCGTTAAAAGGCAACATCCACAGCTCGCAAACTGGCAACTTGCTTTCGGGTGCTCCGCTTGCCTCGGGTGGCACAATTCGTTCTGGGACTAGTGTCGATCAGGTCGTCGCCCAGCATCTTGGCCGAGCGACCAAACTATCGAGCATGGTTCTGGGCTGCGAAAAGGCCAACCCATCGGTGCATAAGAATTACTCGATGCTCTACAGCTCTCATATTTCGTGGACCAGTCCGACCACACCGACTCCTTTGGAAGTCTACCCGGCCCTTGCCTTTGATCAGCTCTTCAAAGATGCAGCTGCTGCGGGTGATCAAGGTGTTCTGGACGCAGTTCTCGAAGATGCGAAAGACCTGCGAAGATCGATAAGCAAAGCTGATCGGCAAAAGCTTGACGAGTATCTCAACTCGGTTCGGGAAGTAGAACTGCGCATCACGCAAGCTGGAAAAAGAGGAGAGCTACAAGGCTGGCGTCCAACGCTGCCTCACGAAAAGATGTCTCGCCCGAAGGATGGCTATCCGCAGGATATCGTCGAGCACATGCGGTTGATGTGTGACATTCTAGTCTTGGCCTTTCAAACAGATACGACACGCGTTTGCACATTGAAGCTCAATAATGATCACGGGACTCTCAGATTCCCGCATCTTGGCGTCGACTACATGATCCACCACTTGCTTTCGCACAGCGACTCAGAGGATTGGCTGAAAGTCAATCAGTTCTTCGTTGAGCAAATGGTGGATCATGTAGTCGACGCCAAGATGCGGGAATCTGAGAGTCCCGTGATCATTATTGAGCTTCAATGTGCAAACGCGTGTCGTATCTGTTTGAAAGGCCAAGACTAGAATGTCACA
>JBCCEO010000712.1:0-4439 GCA_039030255.1 Planctomycetota bacterium
GGAACCGTTGCCTCCTATACCCCAAACCAAAACAGGCAAAGAATTTCGGTCATGCCCCCGATGCAAGAAACGACTCAGTGATGCAGTAACGCTGTGCCAACATTGCCAGCTTTACGTGGGTGACAGTGGAGTATCGAAAGCAGATTCAGAACAAGTCGCGAATCAGCGGCCGAACGTGAACCAGCTTTAAGATTTCGCCTTCGCGGTCAAAACGACAAACCAAACTCCGACCTGCTGCTAGTTTTCTTGCTTGCTAACAGGGTTGTTGTTTCTGCAGACATCCATCGCAACAAAAAACCAAGAAGTCGCGGTAGCTAAGTTCCTGAATTTCGTCGAAGAATCCTCGATCGTCATTTTCGGCATTTCTACGCACGTCCTTGGAACTCGAAACGAAATAATGTTACGATCGAAAAGAGATGTAGATTATTTCCGTTTTTTTGAAATGAGATCTTATGGGAATCTTTGACACACTTTTCGGTGGAATGGAGACTCGGACTAAGCTGTCACCACAAGAGTCCTTTGCTGGCATCCTGCTGGCTGCCAGCGCGTGCGACGGTCACATCAGCGAGGATGAGTTTGGCCAACTCCTTACGACCCTATTCCGAATGAAGTTGTTTGAACGCATCAACGAGAAACAATTCAATCAAGTCTTCAATAAACTGATGGGCGTGCTCAAGAAGAGCGGCCCTGATTCCTTGGTGGACGGATGCGTGGAAACGCTGCCAGAAGGTCTCAAAAAATCCGTCTTTGCCAATGCTTGCAACATTGTGCTTGCAGATGGCATCTTAGAAACGGACGAGAAGGAATTTGTGAATCGCTTAGCAAAGAAACTTGGGCTGAAAGGTGAAACAGCCAAAGCAATCGCCAGTGTAATGGTCATCAAGAACAAGGGCTAACCCTGCTTTGCGCGGTGTTGCTAGTTAGATTCCAAGAATAGGGTAAATACGCATGTCTTTGTTCGATGATGTATTTGAGGGCGAATCGCTTGAAGCCAGTCGTCCATTTGGTCCCCAAGAGGGATTTGCTGGAGTGTTACTATGCGCCTCTGCCTGCGACGGTCACGTTGGAGAGGAAGAGTCTCAAGCACTAGGAATGATTATTCACCAGAAACAACTTTTTTCGCGTTTGACCGACCAACAACACTCCTCACTTCAAGATCGCCTCATTGGTGAACTGCGACGTGGTGGTCCTGAACGATTGCTGGAGAAGGCCTACCCGGCTGTTCCACCTGAATTGCGCGAAACGGTTTTCGCAAATGCAGTTGACATTGTTTTATCCGACGGTGTAGTCGAGCAGGAAGAGAAAGATTTTATCGATGACCTTCAGACGAAGTTAGAAATCGATGAAAAACGTGCCAAGACAATTGTTCAGGTAATGGTTTATAAGAACCACGGCTAACCTTCGAACCCTCCGACCAGAACGAACAAATGCACCAAGTCAGCCATAATCGAAGTGGTGTGAGGTCTTAGTTGCTTTCTTGCACGACCAATGGTTGACTGCCACCTACAAAATTGGGCCAACCAACCAAGGTACGAATTCTTCGTCACCAAGTCCAAGTTGTTCACTGCAAGTGGGATTTCCGCTGGCGGTATCGAGAAGCCTCAAGAACATATCGCGCCCGACCTCTTGAATGGAACTCCCCTCGAGAACTTTTCCAGCATTAAAGTCCATGTCCTCTGGTAGTCGACGGAACAAGGCTGAGTTGGAAGCTATCTTGAAACTTGGCACGGGCTTGAAGCCAAAACAGGAGCCCCGCCCTGTGGTGAATGCAACCAAATTGGCTCCGCCCGCCACCATGCCCGTTACGCTGGCTGGATCAAACCCGGGAGAGTCCATCACTACAAAGCCTTTCGAGGTAACGGGCTTGGCGTACTCGTACACAGCTTCCAGTGCTGAGGACCCTGCTTTGCTGACTGCACCCAAAGATTTCTCAGTAATCGTCGTCAGACCGCCTGCCTTGTTTCCTACAGATGGATTGCTATCGAATTCTTCTCCGTAGTTACTGCAGTACCACCGCCACCAATCAAGCCGTTCCAAGAGTTTCTCTGCAACGGCTCGACTTCGAGCTCTTCTTGTAAGCAGATGTTCGGCGCCAAATATTTCGGCCGTTTCTGAAAGAATCGCCGTCCCTCCAGCAGCAACCAACAAATCCGATGCAACTCCCAGCGCCGGATTGGCAGTGATTCCTGAGTAGCCGTCGGAGCCGCCACATTCTAAGGCCAATACAAGTTCCGAAGCCGGAACGGTTTCACGCCGAGCCGCGTTGACGCGTGGCAACATCTCATTTACGACCCGAACCCCTTCCTCGACCGTCTTGCGCGTTCCACCGATACTCTGGATCGATAGCGTTGGAACACTTTCAGGCTGAACATTCGAAGTATTGCCGATTTGAATTTGGTGCAGCCCCTGCGATGAGACGAGGTGGTCGAGCGTTGCCTGCTCACACCCCAGCCCAATCAACAAATAACCGCCAATATTGGGATGCCTTGCCATTCCTCCCAGGACGTCGGCCAGCATGCGGTGCCGAATTCCGTCCCAAGCCATGGCACAGCCGTGTTCGTGACGAAAGGAAATCACGCCATCCACGTTGGGAAAGTCGGCTAGCTCGGATTCACCAAAACGATCTGCAATCATTCGCGCTGCTGAAGCGGAACAATTCACGTTGCTGATAACGGCCAGATAGTTCCGAGTACCAACTTTACCACCCGCACGACGGTAGCCCTCAAAGGTGAATTCCTCTTCCACTTGCTTCGACTCTGGAATATCCGTCGAGATTGCTTCAAGGTCTATCTTGTGATCCGTGCGTAGGTTGTGGCTGTGCACGTGGTCGCCGGCCGGGATCGCCGTCGTCGAAACACCGATGGGCCAACCAAACTTTTTGACTTGCTGGCCTTCCTCAATTTCGGAAACAGCGATTTTGTGGCCCGGTGGTATATCCGTTTCCAAACGAATCGAGCGTTCGGCCAAATCAATCGACGCCCCTTTTGCCATCGGACGCAAAGCCACGATGACGTTGTCCTGAGGGTCGAGATGAATGAAATCCAAGGTGGCGTGTGAAACGGTGGACATTGGGCAACGATTGGGAGGGGAATAGTTGTGCCAATTTTATGACGTAACAGGACATTTTGTGACAATTGCGGCAGAAAGCACGGCCTTTTTGGCTCAGATACAAGAAAAAAACGGAAACGCGGGGCGAAGCTAAACCGTCTATACTGAGTAGTAGTCCCTTTTCTAATTCGTGCTTCTTATTCTCGTGCTGTTTTTTCGATAGTCGTCGGCCAATCAAAGCCGCTGACGACACTCCCGCTTTTCTTTTCGCGAACCACAGGTTGACGATGAGCACAGCCACCAACTCGACCTCCGCTACTATAGCCCCCAAGGGCTCGGCAACAGCAGAAGTCCGCAAGTCATTACACGACCATCTTCGTAAGACAGCCGGCTTCATCAAGATCTTAGATCTGCTTGTGCTGATGTTCTTTTGGATATGTGGCGGCCTGACGCTGTGGCTGACCGCCTGCATTATCGATCACTGGATCGTAGCACTTCCCGTAATCGCACGCTGGGCATTTTGGATTATCGGAGTTGGCGTCACGGGCTGGTGGCTGACGACCAAAATCGCCCCTTTGTTGCTACGCCGAATCAATCTGATCTATGCCGCAAAACGCATCGAGAACCTGGTCCCTGAATTCAAAAATGGCCTCATCTCCTGGTTGGAATTGGAAGAACTACCAGAAAATGGCGTCCCCAAAGGCGTCATGGCAGCCTTGGCATATAGAGCGAAACGTTACATCGGCGACCAGGAACCATCTGCGACGGTTGATACTAGCCCACTCATCAAATTGATTGCATGTATGCTGCTGTTGGTAACCGGCATGGTGGTCTACTCTATGGCCACGCCCAAGAGTGTTGCCGTGACTGGTCAGCGAATTCTTTTTCCTTGGTCGGATCTTACTTCCCCCGCTCGCGTTTCGATCCTGAACGTCGAACCCGGCTCGACGGAGGTCACTCAAGGTCAAGCCCTCGATCTCAACGTCGAAGTAAACGGCTTGCGAGAAGATGAACCTGTTTTCGTACGCGTAACCACACTCGATGGTCAAATTCGTGACCAACGTAAAGAGCTTGTGGCGATTACCGAGGGCTTCCGATATGGCGGCCAAGTGGTCACCACCGGTTCGGGCATCGAACAAGAATTAGACTATTGGATCGAAGCTGGCGACGCTCAAGAGGGCCCCTTCCGTGTTCGTATCAACCCCTTGCCCACCGTCGTACTGAAATCTGTTGAATTAACCTATCCGAAGTATACCGGTCTCAAGCCGCGTACGATTGAAGCTGGTGCTGCAGTTGAAGCCGTTGAAGGTACGCGTGCAACGATTGTTGCTGAAGCAAACCAAGTCCTTCGCAAGGGCGTCATTGAAATCAATCCGGAGGTGGACGAAAAC
>JBCCEO010000713.1:0-4438 GCA_039030255.1 Planctomycetota bacterium
GCGAAAAGTCCTTCATTGTTGGAACAAATGAGGCGACGAAATCTCCCACTTCGTGAACGACTAATTCATCTACCAACGAATCCGTGGGCTCGCTAAAACGTCCACCCAAGCTGCGCGAAGGTGGGGTAATTTCAGGAAACGCATTGTCGAGATCGGTGAAAAAGTCATCATAGTCCTTGAGCGAAATGAAGCGTAGGGAATCCTCTCGTGCGGGCTTGCCAACGGGTATTGGCAGAATCATGGCATTTGCTTTCTCCGTCACAAAATCCATTTGGTAAGCAAGCATCTGAGTTCCCTTGCCCGTAAGCCGAGCGAAGAGATTTGTGTTCGTAACTGATTTCACAGGACCAGCAAAGCAGCACATGAGCTAATTCCTCTAATGAGAAGCATTTTGTTGGAGTAGAAAGTTGTTGGCAAAACTGAACCCCAATGGCGATGAGGTGCGGATATTCGTTCGCGCTCAGAAAGAGCATTTAAAACGCTTTAGAGAACTCGCATCCGTAAGTAAAACGCTATCGGGACGGGTTCGGTTCCCGAAAACCGACACTTAGTGCAGGAATTCCCAGGGCCAGTTGGCTGGTAGCACGCATAAGATTGCGAAACAGAAGCAACACAGCCAAGCTGCGATGGTCAGCGATGTCCAACCAGTTTCTTGGCTTGCCTTCTCGTATGGCTCTTTGGTGGAGTGTTGAAAACGCGAGACACGATTGGGCACGCTCCACGCAATGAAGCCTAAAACCATCCAGCTAATCCCATACCCGGTTGGCATCACTTGGGAGGCCAAATTCTTTTCTGGTTGCCAGCCAGTTTTGCGTAGCAGAATAGCACAGCTTGCAACGAGACAACACACGAAGGCCGCCAACGCAACCATCGCAATTACTCGCCAGTGCACACGCGGACCTTGCACGGGTTTTAAGCTGTCTGGCGACGAAAGAAAATTTAGCTGTAATGCGGTGACAATCGACACAGCCCAAAGCAGGCTGTTGCAAAGCGTCGAGCAAAGAGCTAGTTGTGATGCGCGGCCAAGGAGTTCTAGGGACTGACAATCTTTACTGACACAATAAATTGCAACGAACAAACCTAGGACTAGGGTCGCAAGCTCTGGCGGCGTGGGCAGGATGTAAGGAACGGTCGTTCTGCCGCGACGCTCGGCACGCTGCTGTTGCTTTTGAGGTTTGCTTTGAGTCGACGCTTTGCCAGCAGCTTGCTCTTCATGCAGCTGTCGCGGGCTAATCTTGCTCCATGTTCTAAGGAACACTATGAACAGCAGCAAGGATAATGCCGAAGCGATTTGCCACGCCCAAAACTGTTCAGACTCTGGACTCTGCCATGATGCCGCTTGCTGAATTAGCAAGGAAGACCCAGCAAGGCAGATGAGTGCCGACAATGCACTGCTTCTTCTATCTGCGAATCGGAACAAGATGATCGCAAGCCAAGTAGCCGTTGCTGCTTTGGGAAGCAAGGCAACGAGACCCGCGTAAATCATCTCGTTGGAAAGCATCAAGATTTGCCTACGATCAAGCCGAGCATTTCTGCCCGGGAAGAAAGGTTGTCACGGAAGACTCCTCTCATCGAGGATGTCATGCAGCTGCTTCCGGGTTTTCGAACACCTCGAATTGTCATGCATGAATGGCTGGCTTCCAAGACCACTGCCACGCCCTTTGCCCCCAGTTCGGATTCGACTAAATCCGCGATTTCCTCTGTCATCCGCTCTTGAACTTGTGGCCGACGCGCAACATCCTCGACGACGCGGGCCAACTTGCTCAGTCCAACTACTTTACCGCTGGCCAGATAACCTACATGTGCCTTGCCGGTGAAAGGCAGCAAATGATGCTCGCACATACTGCAGAACTCTATGTCTTTGATCAATACTACTTCATCGTAATCCTCGGTGAAGACCTTTTGGAGGTGTGTTCGGGGGTCGCGTTTCAGTCCGGCAAACATCTCAGCGTACATTCGAGCGACACGGGCAGGCGTTTCCAATAGGCCTTCTCGGTCGGGATCTTCGCCAACCGCAAAGAGGATTTCGCGAACTGCCGCAGCAATTCGGTCGTGGTCAACTTCCATCATGGAGTCATTGGGCATCGGATCGTAACACAGTTAAAAGGAGGAACGCGATTGGTGGCTCTGCAAGTTCTAGGACCTGGCCGCCCCTCATTCTGAGGTCAACCCAATCGAAGCTCCAGCAAGGCTCTAAACGTCGAGCATTCGAGGGAATCCCCGAATGTCCATATAATAGCGCGGCTGAGAAGCCCCCCTCTGGATAAAAGTGGCAAGCCACGCACGGGGCAGCAGCAGCTTCATTGATTGGGCAAATTGGAGCGTTCGCTGGTTGTTGGACCAAACTGCTGATGAGAATCCTACAAGTTCATCTTCTCGTCGCTTCCATCCAAGGTCTTCGCCCTGGCGTCAACGATAATAAACCAGATGCCAAAGCCGATTTCCACGAACGCGACGATGAAAGGAATCAATTTTCCCGACGGTAGTCCTACGATGATAGACAATGAGCCTATCAAGAATAGGGCAGCGCCGAACACCCAGTAGGTCCAGTCTCCGTAGGCGCTGCGAAACCCAAAGTAGTGAGCTCCAACTGCAATCGATGCTAGTGGAAAAACGAACTCGGCTCGATGCGGAAGCAGAAGCCAAGCAGCAAAAAGACCTCCAATCATAGGAAAGACTGTCTCTATTACAATCAATCCTCCAGGATTGTCTCTCGATTCGGCTGGCCTCCGGAAAATCAACTTGAGCACTATCTTCGAGATCGGAAAAATAAGCATTCCTGCAAAAAACAGAACAGCGAATCCGATACCAATACTGTAACTCTGGGACATCAGGCCAGCAGCCCCCCAAACGATTCCAGATACAATCGCTCCCGGCCCACCGCGAACGTAGGCTTCGCGAAGTTCTTGTTGGTATTTGTCGACGTCCACTCTACGTTTCCAGTCAGTTGCGCAGCAATAGCTTGGTGAGATTAGCCGAAGTCAGCATGTCGCAGAGTCTCTGCAGCACTCAAGCTTCAATTGACAATGATTCTAGCCATTGAATTGGAATGTTCCAATTTCATGTCTTTAAAGCGGTTGTCGCCGTGAATGGAAATACCAGCTGTGAGGGTTGGTGCATTTTGTTGTTTTTGGACGGCGGGCCGCCAGCAATATTGTGTACAGCTTCTGGGAAGAATGCCTCTGACGTGCGCCCTTGAGTCGATTCAGTCGCAGGATCGACCGCGGAGGCAACGAACGAGACTTCGGGTTCAGATTATCAGCAATTTATGCTTAGTTCCTCTTCATGTTGCATGAAAATGCAAAGCTTGGCTTATTTAGGCAAAAGTTGAGAAAACGAAAAGACAGGTTTTGCAGAGTGTCTTGCCCGAATGAGATTCCGCAACGGGTTTAGAAATCGTTTTCCTTGGCCATCATTTCTTCCGATCGCTTCCTTCTTTCTTCCTCTGCCCGACGCGCGGCTGCTTCAACATAACCCGTCGTACGATTGATTGCCGCGTCTACGAGAGAACCGGATCTTGGCTGGCGGTTGAAAGGATCGAACTTGGTACGCTCTTTGTCCGATGGCTTGGCGTAAGTAACCGTCGTTTGCTTAGGGTAAAGTCGCTCATCGTAAGCGAGTTTTTGATCGGGCTCGAGCCCGTTGGAATCGCCTGCATCATCACGAAGGTCGCTACCGACCGAGTAGACGAAAAATCCACTCTTGGTTGGTTTGTAAAGTAAGGGCTTGTCAACGTGCGGATCGAGTGGAATCGATCGAAGATATTCTGGCTCGAGTTCTGCAAGGCGTTGGGGAGCTTTGTTGTCGTGTTGTAGTTTGTACCTAGCGATCGCAATGGACGTCACCGTGATCCGCTGCGATGCCACATCGGACAACAGGCGATTGGCTGTGTCCGCGAAGTCGGGTAACAAGTGTGCAGCGGCTTGATAGGGGCCATATCTGGATTCCTTGGATTCCCTCTCTGCAAGATCGGCTAGACCAAATTCTCGGAGGTCACGGAGTGATCGTTGCAAAGCCACGTTGATCGCGACTCGATAGCTGGCAACATAGAATGCCTTCTCTTCATCACTGACTGCATCGGCTCGATCAATCATTCGCAACGAATATTTCTTCGCTTTGGCGAGCATTCCCATGCCCTTTTGCTCCAATTCCGTGGAATGTAAAGCAAGATCCCCGGCCAGCATTTTGTCGGCTGCGACTCGGCGGGAATGACTCTGGACAACACTCTGGAGACGCTCGAGCTCAGCCTCCGGAAACGCGTAGTTGTCGATTAAGAATACGACGAAGGTATCGCAGCGCTGGTGAAGATCGCTTGCCTTGACTTGCACCTCAGCACGGTGCAACTCAAGGCAAGCGATCTTCACCAGCGCTGCGATACCTTCGTCGTATTCTTAATCGACAACTACGCGTTTCCGGAGGCTGAGCTCGAGCGTCTCCA
>JBCCEO010000714.1:0-4428 GCA_039030255.1 Planctomycetota bacterium
AAGTGATCGAATGCGTGGAATCGCTTATTGCGTGCTGTTTGTTCTGATCCTCATCGGACTAGGAATGTTGATGTGGCATCTGAGCCATTTGCCTGATCAGGTTGCATCGCATTTCAATGGGCAGGGTGAACCGGACGGCTACATGTCGCGGATGGGCTACGCTGTCATGATGATGCTTTTGCTCGTTGGTATGCCCGCATTCTTGGTGGGCATTACGAAGGCGACCCGGTTCTTGCCAAAAGAGTTGGTCAATATGCCCAATAAGGAATATTGGCTTGCGGATGATCGTCGAGTTGAAACATTGGCATCGGTGGAAACGATGATTGTATGGATCAGTTGTCTGACGGAAGGCCTTTTTCTCGGCTTGCAACAACTCACCTACTACGCAAACATGAACCAAGCCAACCTGAGTACGACTGGGATGATCGTCCTGTTAGCTCTGTATCTCATTGGGGTTGCGGTTTCTATCGTTTGGATGTACCGGCGATTTCGACTGCCTCATGGGGCTCTTCGCGGGGCAAACTGATGAAATTGCAGTCAGTTCTACCAGCGTGATGTAGCATGCGGGGTCAGACATTGAAACACCGGAAATTTGACTCCAAGATGCCGCGTGTTGGGGATTCGCCCTAGTGCTGTTTCATTCGCTTTCCTACGCGGCATTGTTACTTTCGGCCGTCCTTATTTGCTGCATTGTTGGCGGCACACATCGTTGGCTAGTATTACTGGCTGCGAGCGTTGCATTCTACGTGGCCTGGCGACCCGAGTATTTCCTTCTCTTGTTGCTGACTGCTTCGAGTTGTCATTTCGGTGCGCGATTGCTGCAGTGCGTGCAACGAATTGTTTTGCGTCGTCTGATCTTAGCAGTTGTGGTAGCGTCCAATTTACTAGTGCTGATGCTGTACAAATACTATGGATTGTTTGCGCAATCGGCAAATGGATTATTTGGTGTTGAGTTACCAATCGACTTGGGGCTGTTGCTGCCAGTAGGAATCTCGTTCTATACGTTTCAAGCGATTGGATATGTAGCGGATGTTTATCAAAGACGCATCGAATCGGAAAGCTCGTGGCTGCGAAGTGTCCTCTTCGTTTCGTTTTTTCCTCAGCTGGTAGCTGGGCCGATTGAGAGGGCGGGCAATTTGATCCCGGCTCTTCGTGCGCCGATCTGGTTTCGCTGGCGTAATGTGCGGCTTGGGTGTTGGCTGGTGCTTTGGGGGTTGTTCAAGAAGGTCGTGATTGCAGATCGGCTTTCGTTACTGGTCGACTTTGCCTATCAAACTCCCGACGAGCAGGGCGGCGGACTGCTGCTGCTGGCCTCCTATGCTTTCGCCTTTCAAATCTACTGCGATTTTTCTGGCTATACCGATATGGCAATCGGCTCTGCAAAGATATTTGGAATCGACTTGATGGCGAATTTTCGATTTCCGTATGCGGCTAGGAGTATTCGCGAGTTTTGGTCGCGTTGGCATATCAGTTTGACCACTTGGTTTCGCGACTATCTTTATATTCCCTTAGGTGGAAACCGGGTGACAACACAACGCTGGGTCTTCAATATCTTGGTCGTCTTCGCAATCAGTGGTTTGTGGCACGGAGCAAAATGGACTTTTGTCATCTGGGGATTGATTCACGGCACACTTCTGTTGGTGGAAACAGCAGTGATTTCCATCGCCCGTAAGTCGAATGATGAGAGTCAGAATTTATCCGCTCTGGGCGAGCCGACTCTGGTGGCTTGGAAATATCAGGCATGGTGTGCCGCTTGGAATGGAGTAAGAATTCTGATCACCTTTCACATCGTTCTGCTCGCCTGGGTATTCTTCCGAGCTGATAAGCTCGGCGATGCAATGAAGGTTATTCAAATTGTTGCTTCTGAGCTAAGTTCTAACGCGTTTGGCTTTTTCGATATTGTGCTTCCGAGCGTCTTTAGCAGATTCGAAATGGCCGTTGCAATATTGGGGCTCTGTTGGATGTGCTTGATTGAGATTCCGTTGCGTGGAAATGTGTCCCGAGTGGTTGGGATTAGGCCGCGAGAGATCGGTAAAGGCATCATCATCGCGACTGGGTTGTTGGTGTTGAATTTTGGAGTCTTTAGCAATCCGACACAGTTCGTTTACTTCCAATTCTAACAGGGCCCCGGATGAACAATTCCAAGGATATTGCGAAGGAAGGAGGACCATCGAAGGTTGGTTTTTCGTCGCCGAATTGCACGCGGGGGCAGCGTATGAGGAAACGCAGGAAAAACATACTTTGCTGCTTCGTATTAATTGGCGTCTTGTTGCTACTGAATCATTGGTTTTTGTGTATTGCGGCACGCCAGAATCCGTCGAGTCGCGTGAACTGGCTTTTTCAATCCGAGGCGAGAACCTACGCTATTGCGATGCTTGGATCGTCAATGGCCAAGGAAGGATTGGCACCAAAGTTATTGGCTGAGCAAACAAAACAAAGCGTTGTTCAGCTTGCCTGGGGTGGTCGCGGCGTCGAAGAGCAGAGTCTCTATTTCGAATTATTCCTGGAAAGGCATAAGTGCGAGATGCTCTTGTTAGAACTTCATCCACGTGGACTGGAGGAGGATGTCTTTGATCATCCCTTGGACGAGTTTCGATACTTGTCACGCCTGGACAACTCTACGATACGTAGGCATTTGACGCGGCATTGCGGTTGGTGGCAGGTGCAAGTATGGCGATGGGTTCCAATGTGGGCTTGGGCTGAGTTTAGTACCCAAGTCGGTTGGCACGATGTGCTTGCTTGGCGACGCGGTGAGTTGTTTGAGCCAAACAAAGTCGACGGTGCAGGGCCGGGGGAAGTACAAACTCGCTCCGCGGTAGAACTTGAAGAGCAGCGAAAGGAGTGGGACAAAGAAGCGAAACAGCATCAACTCGATGCGCAGTCTGTCGAGCAGTTTCGGGAAATCATCGAGCTCTGCGAGCGTTACGAGGTCCAATGCGTCGCCGTTTTCCCTGGAGTTTGGGGCGATGAGCAATGGCGTGAGAAGGCACTCAAGGTCTACTCACCGTTGCTTGGTGCGGAGGCAGCGATTTTCATTCCGAAGGGCGAATACTTGAGGCATGCGGAGTCGTATCAAGATGCGTTTCATTTGAATGCTTCAGGAGCGAAGGCTTGGACACTGGAGTTGTCGCGATTTTTGAAGGACGAGGCTAGGACTGAATAAAGTATAGCGAAGCGTAAGAAGAGCGTTCGATAGGATGGGAGCCAGCGCAAGAAAGAACGCCTCGGTGTGACGAGGCGTTGAGGATGCGCTGAGTTGTTTATCGCCTGCGGCTTGCCGTGAAGCGAATTGTTTGTTTGACGATCTAGGACTTTTTCGGCCAAAAGTTAAGCCAGGAGCTGTTTCCCGAGCCTGTGGATGTAGCGACTTCTTCGGAATCCGTTGCTTCCTCGCTCTCGTTTTCGCCATTGAGACGAAGGGCAAGATCTTGCATGGCTTGGGTAATCGGCGCCTTGGGAGCTTGCTCGTAGATTGGTACGCCGTTGTTTCGCACTTCGATCATTGTGCGATAGTCGTTTGGAATCTGAGCGAAAATGTCGCGACCGATGGTTTCGCGGGCTTTCTTGAGCTTGATTTGTCCGGACTCGAGGCCAACACGATTGACGACGATTTTCAATTTCTCTGCCATGCCTTCGATCTCGTCAAAGGACATTTGCAGACGAACCAAGTTTCGCAAGCAAGGCAAGTCGAGTTGTACAACAAGTAGGACTTCGTCGGCAAACTCAAATGCTGCGAGGTCGATATCGGAAAAACCCTTCGAGACGTCGATGACGATGTGCGAGAAAGTAGCTTTGAGAAGCCCGAATACGCGTCGCAAGGATTCACGTGTGATGAGTTCGACGTCCTGAAGCTGCACAGGCCGTGGTAACAGGTAGAGCCCCGAACTGTGTTTGGTAAGCGACTTCTTGAGCAATTGGAAGTCGAGACGAGAAACGTTTTCGGTTACGTCGATCAGGCTGTAATCTGGGATGGCATCGAGGAAGACGTCAGCGTCCCCGATCGCAAGATCCAGGTCGACCAGTGCTACGGTGAATTCGGGTCGAGCTGCGAGCATGCAACCCAGGTTCACAGCTACGCTAGTGCAGCCGACTCCACCAGAAGCTCCAGCGACGGCGATGACTTTCGTGCTTCGATTCGCTCCGCTGTCGCCGCCAAATTTGACTTCGCTGATCCGCTCAAGCGCGCTCATGAGGTCTTCGAGCGTGAGAGGCAGCGTTAGAAACTCTTTTGCTCCTGCTCGCATGGACTGAAGAATCAGCTGTCCATCGCTACTCTCGCTGACGGCCAAAAGTGCGCATTCGGGAGATTGTCGACGCATCTTTTCAATCAACGACAATGCTTTGTCAGCATCGCCATCTAGACTGATGACACCCACGTCTGGGGCAGATTGCGAAACGACATCTGGAAAAAACTCATAGCGCGAGCAC
>JBCCEO010000715.1:0-4427 GCA_039030255.1 Planctomycetota bacterium
CAAATGTGTATTTGACCAATAGACGCGATCCTTGTCTTTGTAATATGCTTGCCCCAGGTGCGTGAATGTTCTTGGGTCGGCACCTTCGATCGGCTGGCTTTGATACCACACAGCTTTCTGGTCTTTCCAAACAAAGTGCCGATGCACGACGATCAGAGTATTTGGGTCGAGCCCTTCGAGAGGGCTTCCGCCCCAAAAGACTTTTGTTTTGTCCCGGCCAAGTTTGAAGTCAACGACCTCGAACGTCGCCGGGTCGGCGTGCGGAACTTCGACAAACCATGGAGCACCAAAACTACCTTCTTTGAGATACACCATGTTTTTATCTTTGGTGTAATATTCATTGAGCACCTCAAAACTCTCGGCATCCGGACTCGTAGCCAACTTAAGATCTCTCCCTGCCGCCATACGCTTGAAGATCTTTCGATCGGCTCTATCAATTCGTTTGCTCTTATAGCAAACAAATTCCCCAACCGTCGAGTATCCGTAAGCCAGCTCTTTTTCTTCACCAGATCCGGGCGGAACAAGTGCCGATTCGGCAGGGCCGTCCGTGATAAATGTTGCCATGTAGGCGAGAGAGCCTACTGCCACAAGAATAACCAAGGCCATGATTCCGATTGCGGAAACCGCTACACGAACAACTCCGCCAAAAGGCTGCAAGGAAATCTCTGGTTGTTGGAGCGAAACGGGAAGCGCCTTTGTGGCAGGATGCTGAAGATGATTGAGGCAATTCTCGAGTAGTTTGCGTACCTCGTCAGCCGAGCTGAATCGCTCCGACTTGTCTTTTGCCATGAGCTTTTCAACGATACGGAACAACCAGACCGGGATTTCCTGGTTAATGTCACGAATCGGCGTTGCCGTCTCGTCAATGATCTTGCGCATCACTCCATAAGATGAATCCGCTCGAAATGGTGATCGACCGGTACAAAGCGCATAGAGTACACTTCCAAGGCTAAACAAGTCGCTTGCTTGATCAATCGGCTCACCGCGTGCTTGTTCTGGTGACATGTATTGGGGTGTACCCGAGATTGAACCTTCGCGAGTTACCGATGCATCATCCACGGCACGGGCTAAACCAAAATCGGTCAGGGTAACGCGTTCAACGCCGTCCTCGAGGAGGATGTTCTCGGGCTTAATATCTCGATGCACCAAGCCTTGTTCGTGAGCCGCCGACAGGCCAGCCGCAATTTGAGCTCCAATTCGAAGAATTTCGACAGTCTTCAGCGGTCCATCTTCTTGCAAGCGTTTCTGCAAAGATCCGCCGCGAATGTAGGCCATCACCAGAAATGGATTGGAGCCTTCGCTGACAACGTGGTGTATTGGGATCACGTTCGGATGCAACACCGCAGCGACTGCTTTGGCCTCGCGAGCAAATCGCTTTCGAGCGGATCCGTTGTTGGACAAGTGCGGAGCCATGACCTTGACAGCCACTACGCGGTCCAACGGCGAATCAACAGCCTTGAGGACGACTCCCATCGCTCTTGAGCCAATCACTCCAGAGACTTCGTAACCACCAATTCGTCCAAGACTGTGCGGATCATCCGACGGTGTCAGTCGGTCCAACACTTCCCTGATTCGCTGAGAGCCCAACGATGCTGCACCCATGGAGCCCGCGGAGAATTCCACGCGTTCAGTCAAGTCAAACTTGCCAGGCTTAAAAAGCTGTGCCGCTTCCCCCCAGAATTCCGGAGTGGCCGCCTGGGATGCAAGATAGGCTTGGCAATCAACACATACATCTAGATGTAAAAGCAATGTCGATTCATCTGCGTCGGGCCTATTCACATTTTTTAGATATTCATCAACGAGCTGGAGGTCACATTTTGAAATTTTCATTAGTCCAACTCTTTCTTAAGTTGATTTACGGCTGAATTCAGCCTCGCCATTACTCTCCCGCGGGCTGCGTACACGCCGCCCGTTGAGATTCCCAACTTGTGTGCCGCATCCTCCACTGACAAACCGTCGATGACAGATAGTTGAAACGCCTCCCACGTATTGCCACGCACTTCAGCTTGTACGATCGCTGCAGCCTGCTGGAAAATTTCGCGACGGGCTTCGAATTCAAATTCGTCTTCATGCCCTGGGTTTTGTTCGATTTCCTCGTTAAACAGGTCCTGAGCGTCCGTACCGCCAAGCGCCAAATCAATGGGCTTGCGCGAAAGCACATTCAATGTGGTGTTCTTGATTACTTTTCTCAGCCAATGCCGAAAGCGAACACCGGAAAGACGCTCCCACCGTTTAATCGAGTTGCCTACCGACATTAGAACCAGCTGCACCACTTCTTGAGCATCAGCATTTTGCATCCCCCGTCGACAAGCCAGGCGATAAATGACGGGGCGATAAGGGGACACAAACTGCGCCCAAGCCTCTTGATCCTCGGCCGTTTGGATTCGCACAAGGATTTCTGATTTCGTTTCCGGGAATTCTGTCATCTAGTGACCTCCTGAATCACATTCAAAAGGGCAAACACGACTCATGCCCGAAATTCTACAAACTTGTAGCGAATTCTTGAAAAAATGCCCTCAGGATATTTCAGCGACTTTGACCTTGACTCCTATGCCATCAAAAAAGTGCTTCGCCTGAAGCAGGATTTCCCACAGCACCGCAGCCTTCAGTTGGTTGCTGCAAATCCAGGCACAATTGGCAAGTCTTCAGCTGCAGGCCGACCTTCGCTAGGACAGCGAATTTGCGCATTTCAGTTTGCCCGAGTTTTCTGGTTCGAGCCTCTCCAATTTTGGTCCGGCCGAATTGCCTGATTCGCGTGAAAGTCATCCAGAAACCCATTAAAATGAACGTCCAGCCAAGAGGTTCCCTGCCGATCAGCCTTCCCCCAGCGAAACAGCCCTCGACTAAAACAACAACAGTGCCTCGTTCACTATTGCTTCTTGCCGTTCTCATTTTTTTCCATGGCTTCATGGTGGAAAGGATAGCGCGCGCGGCGGACTCACACGCTTTCTTTGAAAAGAAGATACGACCCGTGCTGGTGGAGCACTGCTATGAGTGTCATTCGTCGAGTACCGAAAAGCAGGGTGGGCTATTGCTGGATTCACGGGCTGGAGTGGAAGCTGGAGGCGACAACGGTCCAGTGATTGTGAAGGGCAAGGCAGCAGATAGCTTGCTCATTCAAGCGATGCGCTACAATAATCGCGAACTTCAAATGCCTCCTTCTGGCAAATTGCCCGATCAAGTAATCGCAGATTTTGAAACTTGGATCGAAAACGGGGCTCCCGATCCGCGAGACGGAGAGCTAGTCAGCGCGGCGGTTACCGGCATGAGTATCAAGGAAGGAAAAGACTTCTGGTCCTTCCAGCCGATCGTGAAACCTGAAGTCCCGAAGATTGAGGGCAATGCTGGATTCATCCGGAATCCAATTGATGCTTTTGTACTGCGGAAACTGCAGGAGAAAGATCTTTCACCCGCGCCGACGGCGTCTAAACGAACCTTACTGCGCCGAGTGACGCACGATCTCGTCGGGCTACCGCCGACTTTCGTGCAGCTGCAAGAGTTTCTGGCAGACGATTCGCCAGACGCACTTCGTCAAGTCGTGGCAGAGTTGCTGGAATCCCAGGATTATGGAATTCACTGGGGGAGGCATTGGCTAGATGTTGTTCGCTATGCGGATTCCAATGGTCTCGATGAAAACATTGGTTTTGGCAATGCTTGGCGTTACCGAGACTATGTCATTGATTCATTGAATGCGGACAAGTCTTTTCGAGATTTCCTGGTTGAGCAAGTTGCGGGCGATCTCCTACCAAATGCAACGCCCGAGACCATCACGGCAACTTGTTTCTTGCAGCTTGGCCCCAAAGTCATGGCCGAACCGGATGTTGAGAAACTGCATCTGGACGTGATCGATGAGCAATTGGATACACTTGGAAAGGCATTTCTTGGAATGACTTTCGGCTGCGTGCGGTGTCATGATCACAAGTTTGATCCGATCAAGCACGAGGATTATTACGCTCTAGCGGCGATCTTCAAGAGCACCAAGACCTTTGGCGAGAAACGCAACGGAGCGATAAAGTTCTGGTACGAGCATTCTCTGGCTGACGAATGCGAGCTCGAAGAACTCAAATCTGTCGACGCTGCGTTAAAGGAGAAAACGGCAGCGGCGACAACGTTCAAAAACCAAGAGATCGCGAAGTTGCGAAAAGAAGCTCGCGAAAAGGCGGTCGACTATCTTGTAGCTTGCACGCAGTTTGCCGAGGGATCGAGTCTTGAGGAAGTCGCCAAAATTGCTGCGGGTTTTGAATTGCATCCGCGCATACTTCATCATTGCCGGCTCCATTTGGAGTACCATCGCGACGATTCTGTTTTTGCTGCTTGGCATGAATTGAAAAGTCAGGTTGAAAAACTGCGCGAACATTACAGTTCCTTGTTTGAAAACGCAGAGGCCGCTTGGGCCGAGGCCTTGAAGGCAGATCCCAAAGCAAAAG
>JBCCEO010000716.1:0-4426 GCA_039030255.1 Planctomycetota bacterium
TGGATATTGTCTAGAGTTACAGGTTTGCGTGAAAAGAGGTGCATGATGAGTCAACAAATACAAGAGACACAGTTTCCGTTAAGTGCTTGATGGTTGCCAAGCGTGATGCAAATCCTTCCAAGTCGGCTGATTGGAAAGAAGGTAAAGTATATTTCTGCTGCGGAAATTGCCTCGGCAAGTTCAACAAGATGGACGACAAAGCCAAAGAGAAAATGGCTGCTGCTGCAAATCATCAGTTAGTTGCATCCAAGCAATATGTCCAAAAGGGCTGCCCGTTTTCCGGTGGAAAGGTCAACGAAGCGCAATTCATCACGATCAAGGGCGCAAAGGTCAGTTTCTGCTGCGGTAATTGCAAGGCGAAAGCTGAGAAGATGGATGAGAAGACTCAGGTGGCTGAATTCTTCGGCGAAAAAGGTTTCAAAAAGGCTAAGTTTGAGCCTGCGAAGAAAGACAGCTAAGCCTGCGACTTTCTGTTTGCAAAGACTATGAAAAAAACGCGGAAAGGTACGTGTTAAGCTCGTGCCTTTCTTTTTGCGCGCAAATGGTTGCCGTCTCGGAGATCCAAATAGCTACCGCGTAGATGCAGTCTGTTGCAATTGCCAACACCAAATAAGGCCATCCTCGGGGTCTTGCACATCGCTCACAAAAGCAAAGCCGTTTTTTTCGAGTACACGCGTCGATGCATTCGACTCTGGCAAAGTGTGAGCGAGGATCTGACGAACTTCCTCCGAAGAAAACGCATGCTCCACGAGTAGACCGACGGCTTCAGTAGCATAACCCTTGCCTTGCTCGTTCTCATCGACCTGATAAGCAATTTCGACCGCTTGGTCGACAGGAGGTCCCTTAAAGCCACATTGGCCGATTCTTCGGCAATCAGCTCTCAGGACTATTGCGAAACCTAAATGCCAGGGATCGTCGAACTGGAGCTCCCGAATACTCTGCAACCAGGCTTCCGATACATGCGCTCGCAAATCAGCCGGAAGATTCTCGACCATCTGCAATGTCTCGAGCTTCGTTTTGCTCCGTAAGTCGACTTGGCGGGATGCAGTCACGGTACTCGTCTTGCAAGAATGGTTGGCAGTATGAATTACTGGTAGGCAGCCACATATCCGGTACACCCGCTATAGGCTTTCATCACGATTTGAATCTTCTGCAGCTCGATGTGAAACCATTCTCGACCAGAATCCATCTGATTCATAGTAGAGAAAAAGGGGATGGCTCTGCGAACTATCGTTTGTTTCGCAAAACAAAATCCTAGGTTAGTTTCTGTTTACGAGTTGCGGATGGCCACGATAAGCGCACCAGAATCGAATCAGTTAGACTTTCAAATCGAAAGAAAGTGTCGATTCTGCGATCACGATTTGACGCATTCATTTGTTGATCTTGGGTTGTCTCCGCCTTGCGAAAACGTGCGGTTGCCTGCCGATATGGATAAGCAGGAGGTGTTCTTTCCGCTTCATGTTTTTCTTTGCGATTCCTGCTGGCTCGTACAACTGCGTGAGTATATCGCACCAGACGATATTTTCGTGGAGTATGCATACTTTTCGTCCATGTCCGAATCTTGGCTAGCCCATGCACGCAAGTATGCCGACGATATGGTCGCGCGATTTGGCCTTGATAGCTCCAACCAGGTCATTGAAATCGCGAGCAATGATGGCTACCTGTTGCAAAACTTTGTCCGGATGAAGATCCCAGCCCTTGGAGTCGAACCCGCCATAAATGTGGCCAGAGTGGGAGAAGAGAAAGGTGTACGATCCATCAACAAATTTTTTGGGGTTCAAACCGCAAAAGAAATCGTCGCCGACGGAATTCGCGCGGATTTGTTATTGGGCAACAACGTTCTCGCTCATGTTCCTGATCTCAACGACTTTGTGGGCGGTATGAAAGTTGTCCTCTCGCCTCAAGGGGTGATCACGATGGAGTTTCCTCACTTGCTCCGTCTGATGGAGAATCGGCAGTTTGACACGATATACCATGAACACTACAGCTATCTCTCCCTTCTGACTGTTCAAAAAGTTTTTGAGCACCACGGGCTACGTGTATTCGACGTCCAAGAACTGGCTTCGCATGGCGGCTCCATTCGTGTGTTCGCAACGCACGAAGAATGCTCGCAGCATCCACGGCTGGACGCGGTCGACAACCTGTTGCGTACTGAACTCGCAGCAGGCCTGAATACATTGGGGGCCTACCAAGCGTTTCGCGGGGAAGTCGAAGCACTGAAGTTCGACATCCTCAGTTTTCTAATCAAGGCAAAACGCGAAGGAAAAACGGTTGCGGGTTACGGCGCCCCCGGAAAGGGAATAACGCTGCTCAACTACTGTGGCATTCGGTCGGATTTGATGCCGTTCACAGTAGATCGCAACGAGTACAAACAAGGAACGTTTATGCCCGGCACCGGAATTCCTGTTTTCTCGCCGGATTACCTTCGAGATGTGAAGCCCGATTACGTCTTTATTCTGCCATGGAATTTGAAGAAAGAAATCATGCAGCAGATGGAGGATATTCGTAGTTGGGGCAGCAAATTTGTCGTCCCGATCCCGGCCCTGGAAGTTCTTTAAGCCACTTTACGCATCCTGCAAAGGGAATATCCGAAAAGGGAAAAATATGAAAGTTGTACTTTTCTGCGGCGGACTTGGAATGCGATTGCGAGAACATTCCGATGCCATCCCCAAGCCAATGGTAAACGTTGGTTACCGACCGATTCTCTGGCATCTGATGAAATACTATGCCCATTTTGGACACCGCGAGTTCATTCTCTGCCTAGGCTGGAAAGGCGACTACGTTAAAGAATACTTCCTAAACTACAGCGAATGTGTCTCCAACGACTTTAAGCTGAAGGGAAACGAAGTCACGTTGCACAATGAAGACTTGAGTGATTGGACAATTACTTTTGTAGACACAGGTCAGAACGCACTGGTTGGCGAACGCCTGCAAAAAGTAAAGCCGTTGTTGAAAGGTGAAGATCAATTCTTGGCGAATTACGCGGATGGTCTCAGTGATGTATCGCTACCTGAAATCATCAAGCACCATGAAGCCAGTCATGCAGTTGCGACTTGCCTTTGCGTCAAGCCAACGCAGAGTTTTCATGTGATTGATTCCGACGAATCCGGAATCGCAAGAAACATTACTCCCGTTGCTGAGATTGATCAGTGGATGAACGGTGGATTCTTCGTCCTCAATCAAGAGATTTTTGATTATATGCGTCCTGGAGACGAACTCGCGGGCCCACCATTCCAACGGTTGATATCAGCAGGAAAACTGGCCTGCTACAACTATTCAGGCTACTGGGGGTGCATGGATACGTACAAGGAAAAGCAAACTCTCGATCGTATGTTTGCCGATGGCGATACACCTTGGCAACTTTGGGAGAACCCAGTTGCAGAAGATAATGCTCCGCCGACAGGCCCCTTAGAAAACTCCAACGCCAGACCCATGCAGCCGCGCTAGCCTACTTTCGGAGAGAGATCATTGTTGTCATTAGGGTTCGGAAAGCTAAAGTCTATATTGTGCATCGGTGCGCATGTGGATGATATCGAAATCGGTTGCGGAGGTACCCTGCTTCGAATGCTCGACTCCGATCCGGAACTGGAGGTAACATGGTGGATCGCGACCGGAAATTCCCAACGGCAGGAGGAAGCTCGGGCCAGCGCAAAAGCGTTCCTAGGCAACTCTGGTACTGAACGCTTGCATCTGTGCGAATTCCAAGACGGCTATCTGCCACATCGAAGTGCTGCAGTGAAAGATGCATTCTTTGATTTGCGATCTGTCTGCCAACCAGAGCTGATCTTTACCCATCGACTCGAGGACCGGCACCAAGACCACCGGTTGCTTGCTGAGTTGACTTGGAATACTTTTCGCGATCACTGGATTCTGGAATATGAAATTCCCAAGTACGAAGGCGATCTTGGGCAACCAAATCTATTTGTCCCGCTAAGCGAAGAATTCGCCACCAAGAAAATTGATCTGATGTTTGACAGTTTTGTGTCGCAACGCGAAAAGGACTGGTTTCAGCGTGACAACTTCGAAGCCCTCATGCGATTGCGCGGCATCGAATCCAAAAGCACCTTCGCCGAAGCCTTTACCTCCCGCAAGCTGATCCTCTAGCCAAGCTAGTAGAACAATTCTCAATCGCAACGGCGAGCCCCACGCGATTCTTCTACTTCTCCTGTAGCGGAAGTCGTTAAGACTTTCGGCCCTTTCCTACCAATCCGCCGCGTAAGCTAGGACCAACACGCCACCCTCTGCTTGCGGCTCGTTGTACCACACATTTTACGCGCTCGAAAATCTTTTGGCTCCTGGTCCAAAAGAGTTCCATGCGTTGGACAGGTCGTAGCATCGTTGCAAGCCGATCCAGAGAGTTTGAGTACCTGGTTCTTCTTTAGCACGATCGATAAAGCCACCAAGCCTGGCAATCGCGCGGACCACA
>JBCCEO010000717.1:0-4421 GCA_039030255.1 Planctomycetota bacterium
GATTCCGATATGCGTCCTAGGAGCCGGGATCATTCTACTTGGGACCGGGCAGACGCTGAACATGCTTTCGATGTTCGCCTTCTTGATGGCACTTGGGATTGTCGTCGATGATGCCATCGTCGTTGGGGAAAATATCTATTCGCACCGCAATATGGGCAAGGATTTTTATACGGCGGCCGTGGATGGGACTTTGGAAGTTCTGCCTTCGGTAACGACTGCGATTTTCACCACGATCGTCGCCTTTATGCCCTTCTTCTTTGTCGAAGGCGTGATGGGCAAATTCATCGCGGTGATGCCAGTCGCCATCATTGCGATGTTGGCCATCTCCTTGGTCGAAGCAGCTACTGCCCTGCCCTGCCACTTGGCAGAAAGCAAGAAACGCCGCCTTGTCGAAAAAAAGCCAAACGCATTGATGCAGCTGATCAACAAAGCCAGTTCCGTTTGTGGTGGCGGTCTAAATTGGTTTGGCGACAACGTCTATCTGCCATGCTTGCGATTCCTGCTGACCTATCCACTACTCGGTGTTGGGATCGGTTTATTTTTGCTGCTATCCACATTCTCGATGGCCAAAGTTGGTCTGATCAAGATTGATCCGTTTCCGCAAACCGATAGTAACCTCATTCTGGCACAGGTCGCTTTTCCGGATGGAACCCCAGCTAGGGTTACCAATGCGGCCACGAAACGTATCGAGCAAGCGGCTCGTCGTGTTAGCCAGCGGCTGCAAAATGAGAAAGACGGTGTCGAAATGACCGAAGAGGAGATGGCGAAGGCGCTGGATTCTCGCAAGCCCAAGGGGCCTGTCAAACTGACTTTTCGGCAGGTCGGTACTTTGAGCGATCAGGGGGCGATGGGTGCGACTGGGTCTGGGTCAGGTAGTTCTGTTGGCCAAGTGTTTGTCGAACTCAAAGATGCATCAATTCGAACTTTGAGCAGTACAGAGTTAATCAACCTGTGGCGAAAAGAGGCGGGTGAAATTAGCGGATCGGAACGCGTGATTTATGATTCTGCTGCGCTCGGGCCAGGAGGAAAGCCCATTGAATTCAAGCTGCTGGCGCCCTCGGACGAGACGGAACAACTCATTGCGGCGGTCGAAGAAGCCAAGGAAACTCTTTCGGGCTATGCTGGTGCCTACGACGTTCGCGACGACGCGACTCCTGGGAAAACGGAGTTTCAAATTCGAGTCAAAGACCGTGCGCAGTCCATGGGGTTGAGCTCCGCCGATTTGGCCGAGACCATTAGAAACAGCTACTACGGTGCCGAGGTCATGCGACTCCAGCGAGGTAGGCACGAAGTTAAATTGATGGTGCGATATCCCGAGGATGAGCGAACCTCTTTGGCTCAATTCAATGAAATCCGAGTGCGCGGAAACGACGGTATTGAGCGTCCAATCACTGAGCTAGCGGAAATCACGGTTGCCCAAGCTTACGCAGAGATCAATCGACTAAATCAGCAGCGTTCAATTACGATCACCGCCGACTTAGACAAGACGGAAGGCAACCAGTTTGAAATTTCGCAAAGCTTGAAAGACGCATTTGCGTCCGCCGAGTGGAAGGAAAAATATCCTGACGTTGGCGTGAACTGGGAAGGGCAATCGCAGCAAACGACAGAGTCGCTGACAAGCCTGATGGTTGGTTCGGCGGCCGCCATGGTCATCATGTATCTGCTTTTGGTAGTTGAGTTTCGCTCCTATTTCCAACCACTGCTGATCATGGCCATCATTCCTTTTGGTGCAATCGGTGCCGCTTGGGGGCACTTGTTGATGAATCTGGAAATCACACTCTTTAGCTTTTTTGGTCTCGTCGCATTGACGGGTATCGTGGTTAACGATTCGATCGTGCTTGTTGACTTTATAAATGCACGTGTCCGCGGAGGCATGGATCCTCAGGAAGCTGTCTTAGAGGCAGGCCGGCGCCGACTGCGGCCTGTGTTCTTGACCAGTCTTACCACGATTGGTGGACTGATTCCGATGCTACTGGAGACGTCCTTCCAGGCTCAATTCCTTGTTCCTATGGCGGCCAGTATCGCGTTTGGCTTAGCGCTCTCTACGCTGCTTGTCCTGTTCCAAGTTCCGGTATTCTTCCGGATTTACCTCATCATCTGCGAATGGTTTGGCTTTGATGTGACGCAAGTTGGGCACCATGGCCACGCTGAAGGGAAAGAAGAGGAGGAAGCTGAAACGGAGGAAACTGGAACGGGAGAGTTGGTCACGGCGTAGTGCATCCCGTTGCTATAGAGCAATTGCATATGTTTATTAGGCGACTTTCGCAAGCTGAAACGGGCGCACGGGACCGTACATCACGAATGGAATGCGTCGACGAAATTGACCTTTGCCGAATTTGGGCCCGAAGGAGCCAAAGCCCAGCAGCAAACCGGACGTGGCTTCACGGACTTCGCCCTCAAGCCAGCGAATGATGCCGCGATTGCGACTGCAATAATCAATCTTCATCGACAGGCCGTCGGTCCACTCTGATGGTTCAATGCGAATGTCCATGTACAGTCTTGGCAAGACTTGGTTGCCTTCGAGGAAGCAGTTGTAGCCGTAGCCTCGTTGCTGGTCCTCGGCGCGAAAGGCTTTGCCCAGCCATTTGCCTTGCAAACCGAAAGCACGTTTCACAATGCGATCCATGAAAGGGCTGCCTTGTGAAAGTAACTCCGCGTCGTATTCGCCTTCCAGAGACGTCAATTCTGGCGGTTCGTAGTACGTAAAGAGTGCTTTCAGCGTGCGACGATCGACTTCATGAAAATGATTCAGCAGGTTGATCTGCTCTTGGTTCAGTTCTGCATCCATGCCAGTTCTTTATGTAAGTCAACGAATCAAAATCGCTTCCGATGCTTCAATTAGCGACAAACGTTCCTCCAAGGTCGCTCGCAGGGGCAATTGGGCGACCCCCAACAATCGTCTTAGGATTTCCGTTGCAGCAAATTCATCGACGAGGCGCATGTCGGGCTGGCCGTCGAGTCCTTCTATGAGGGGCCGAAATACTAGTTCGGATTGTTCTCGGTCAATTAAGCCTAAATGTGCAAGCAACACGCCTAGGTCGAATTCGGCCGAGCCCGCAAAGCAGAACTCAGGGTCTATGACGTAGCTAATGGAATCTCCGATCAACCAACTACCTGGGTAGAAATCTCCGTGCAGGAGGACTTCCCCGTCGCTCAAATACAACTTTCCGAGTTCTGAAACGCGATTCCGCAAGCTCGAATTCTCTCGAGTACCCTTCGTTGCTTCATCCAGGCCTGGACAAACTTCATCCAATGGTATCGCTGGCACAGACTGGAAGGGAATATCGAAAATGTGGGCATGATTCAGTGCTCGGAGCTTCGTGTTCGCAAACTTCAGCTGGAACGCCGATTTGTCGTCGCATTCCGCTGAGATTGCATGCAGCTTTGTGATCCACGCCAGCAATGCTTTCACTTCCGTTGCTAGGTTCGTAGGTGCCTCCCAGTACCAGCTGCTAGCATCTGCAGCACTGCCAAGGTCCTCCAAGACCAGCAGGCGTTGATCCGAATTCCAAGCTAGCTTTTTTGGCATCCGTCGTGCCAAAACGCCATGCTGTTCAATGAATTCGTAGAACGCATTTTCGTATTCAATTCTCTCCAGCGGAGCTTCAATCTGTTCGTACTTGGCAACGAAAGGACGTGATTGCTTGACGATCAGGCTGCGTGACGTTCCAGTGCCCCCGACACGAGCGCGAAGCGTGACATTCATGTTTCCTTCGCCGGCTTTATCGAGAGAAACGATGTTCTCGGAGTCTGTAATCATGCCTTGACGACGCAACAATCCTTCGACTTCGGTCAAAGTCGATTCATCGACCCATTGAGGGCTCATACGCGGCTCCAATTCGAACTCAATAATAACTCGATCCAAGCTGGGATATCTTCTCCGTAATCTCTACGAAGGGATCGAGAGACAGATTCTCTCATGCGTTTCGGAAAGATTTCGGCTCCATAAATGGCGCCGATAATACAACCAACGATTTGCGCGTATGAATCTGTGTCGTGTCCAAAGTCGAGTGCAAAATGCATGGCAGCCATCGGCTGTTGCTCGCAGAATTCAATGGTGCTGAGTGCGACAAGCAGCGTGAAATGGGCATCCCACCAAAAGACCGGCTTACCCTCATCTTCCAAAAGCTCGTAGAGTCTTTTCGGGACGCCACCCGCGCGATCGACAAGTTCGCGCGATTTGTTCATCCACTTGTTCAATTGCCGTCCCGCGAAGGGCACCTCCGCGAAACCAAATGGATCCGTTTTCTCCATGGTGGACCAGAATATTTTCCACCGCGCAACCGGCGACTTGTTTGCGTGTTCTGGTGACAAAACTTCTGCCAACCCGGCCACTAATGCAGCAGTCATATCGCGGGCGATGGGCGCATCGATAAAGTCGATTTCGAAGGCTTTGCGATATGCCTGATCTGGTTCTCCAC